>JBEKVW010000016.1:0-31641 GCA_049513695.1 Dehalococcoidia bacterium
AGTAGAAGGTGCTTCCGTTGCCCATCTGGCTTTCCACCCACACCCTACCACCGTGCAGTTCCACATAGTTCTTGACCAGGGCCAGCCCAATGCCTGCCCCTCCATAGCCGCGCTGTCGCGACCTGTCAGCTTTATAAAAATGATCGAATATATATGGCAGGTCAGCGGGGTCGATTCCGCTGCCCGAGTCAGTTACGGAAATATTGATATAGCTATCATCCTGGGGTTCGGCTTTTACTTTGATGGCGCTTCCAACAGGGGAATACCTCAGCGCATTTTCCAAGAGATTATGTAAAACCTGCCGTATGCGGCCCTGATCGATATTGACCTGCGGCAGATTTTCAGCAATATCTGCCTCAAGCCGTATTTGTTTTTCCTGGCACCTCACATTGAAAACAGTGATCTCGGTACTAATAAGCTCTTCAAGATTGGACTGTTCAAGCCGCAATTTCAATTGACCCGCCTCGGCCAGGGAAAGCTCGCGCAGGTCACTGACAAGCCTGTTCAAAAGGACGGTTTCATCGTAGACTGAGGCTATCTGATCAGAGGAAGGTGTGATAACGCCATCGAGCCACGCTTCGAGATTGCCCTGTACAATACTCAGGGGATTACGTAGCTCATGAGCAACATCGGCCAGCAGTTGCTTACGGCTCTTTTCTTTCATTTCAAGCTGTTCGGCCATCGAATTAAAGGCCACCGATACCTCGCCGACCTCATCATCGCTACTATGCTTCACCCTCTGTGTTAAATCGCCGGCCGCTATCCTGTGAGCCGATGTTGCCAGCTGGCGCATGGGCCGTGTTATGAGATTACTGACTATAATCCCCAGGACAACAGCAAAAACCACAGCTACCAGGGCCGCAATGCCCAGCGACCTCTGCGAATTTTGCAGGAACTCTTGCTCGGGATCCCCCAACCCTACCACACCTGTAGTAGGATCGGGGCACATGCAGGTCTCGCCGTGCTGCATGCAATAGCTGTCAAAGTTGGCGGTGACGGACTGGTTTACCCAGACGGCTAAAATACCGATGCTGACGAGCGCCAGTCCGGCAAATAATAGGCTGAGCTTAATCGATAGGTTTTTCATATTCTATTCCAGTTTGTAGCCTACGCCCCTGACCGTAATAACGGGGCCATCATTTTCACCCGTGTTTTTTGCAAATTTCTGCCTGATGTTTTTTATGTGCGCATCGATAGTCCTGTCATATCCCTCGTATGTCTCACCAAAAGCTGAGTCCATTAGTTGAAGCCGTGTGAACACGCGGCCCGGACTCCTGGCCATGACACTGATTAGCTTGAACTCAGCGGCGGTAAGAGGGACCGGTTCATTTTTATACTTTACCTCGTGTCTGTCGAAGTCCACCTCCAAGTCTCCCGCCACCAATTTGGTTACCGCCCTCGGCCCCTCGGCATACCTTCTAAGAACAGCGGCCACCCTGGCGGCCAGCTCCCGCGGGCTGAACGGTTTGGTGACGTAATCGTCTGCGCCCAACTGAAGACCCACTATTTTGTCTACTTCGTCATCGCGTGCGGTCACCATGATGACGGGCACATCCGAAAACGCCCTTATATTCCTGAAGGTTTCCAGCCCGTCCATTTCCGGCAAGTTCAAGTCCAGTACTATTAAATCCGGCCGTTTGCTGCGGGCAAGGTCCACCGCGCTTTTACCATCGCTGGCTATGATAGTTTCATAACCATCCTTTTCCAGGTAGGCCTTTATGAGCTCGCATACTTTCGGCTCATCATCTACTACCAAAACTGTTTTTGCTGCCATTATTAGATTATCCTTTACCTCCGATTTTAGCATACACATAAAAAAGGGACGAAGTGGTCGATACTTCGTCCCTTCAGCAGGAGGATGGATAACTTTTAAAGATTTTGTCTCTTTAATCCAGGTATCCGCCACAGCATGAAGCCCTTCCATTAACGCCGGTAGTAGTGCTGCCCTGCGTAGCAGTGACGTGGCAGCTCGGCATACCAACGTAACCGGAGCTGGGAGCCGCGCTGCTGCCCTGATCAGCAACTGCTGCACTTTGTATATAACCCGGACAATTGGGGCACAGAGCAGTCCCTGCATACTGTGTGGATGCTCTCAATGGCACCGGAGAAGTCGTCGAAATCGTTCTATCTGACCCATATCTGGTTACCAAAAGCGTGATGGTCACGGCACAAACGATAAGTAAAATAACGACCAGCACCGGCATACCAATTTTAAACCAGTTATTCAATCGATTAACCTCCCTCTTGAATCTGATAAGGTATTTTATAAGCCTGGTATGAATTTATTATGAAGAGAATGGCATATTTTTATGAATCCGGAAACACAAATCGCAGGCCCGTGTTGACATCTTCGTCCCATTCCGGTAATCTCTGTGCTGGTAGATGAAGGCTCGGCAGGATCGGTTATCCATGGCAGGCGTGGCGTTTTATTTGCCGTTCAATTTTCTCAGTGGCCGTCGTGTATATTCCGTGGCGTTTATGTCATGATCGGTTATGACACCCTGGGCAAGGCGTTAACCTCATAAGGTAGGCCGGAATTGAGTGTTTATAACCTGTCATAAATTAACTGAATGGAGGTGCACTCTTATAACGTAGTTAAATTCAAACGGTTCACTGGCAAATACCCATCTTATTGGTATCTAATTAAAATAGGGAGGAAATTGTAAGTGAGCGCACAACAACCATCGTGGGCAGATTTTACACCTGCATGCTTGTATTCACAGGCGGTTGGCTTTCTCGGCCTGGGTGCTCTCTTCGCAGGCCTGGTACCTGCATTAAGCGCCGTAATATTAATACCCTGGTTCTTCGGCATAGCCCTGGTCAATATCATAGGCGGCATCATCTTGATGCGTAACAATAACATATTTGCCGGCACATTGAACTTCATAGTTGGCGCCGTGTTCTTCACCTCGGGAAACTGGGCAGCGTTGCTGACTAGAGTTGTTGGATTCCCCCTCGCTCAACCCTCTTTTGGCATGTTCAATCAAGTACCTTTACCAACTCAAATCGATGGTTGGTTCTTCGGCATGCTGGTAATTTTCCTGATCGTTGCTGGAATACTAGCTTTAAGGCTGGCGTGGTTTGTCGGCGTAATGATCTTCGTGGTTGCTCTGGCCGTAATTTTTGGTCCCTGCATTTGGAACCTGATGGGACAGCCGGGAGTACCTACTGATCCTGCCGCAGCAATCAGCAATCCATTCGCAATGATTTCCGGGGTCTTTTTCATCGTATTTGCATTCATGAACCTGTATCTGGCCACATCCTTGTGGGTACTGCATGACACTGGTAAATTGGTATTACCGATAGGAAAACCCTGGCTAAAATAGAATAGTAAACGAAATATAATTTAAAATAGATAGGCCCGCCCGACGTCAAACAAGCCGTCGGGCGGGCCTATTTGTTTCTGACTGAAATTAAAACTTAGAGGTCCTTTTTTGACGCCACTGGTAATATCTATAAACCCTGGCCACAGCAGTGGCGGCGCGCTCGGCGGAGGGGAATACAGCAAAACCCGCTTCCTGCAGTTTGATGAATGATTTTTCGGGCATGCCGTCGTCACCCGGCACCGTATTGACATTCATAGCCAGCACTACGAGCTTAGGAGACAATTTAGCCCATTCAATAAGGGCTTTGGTTGTAACTTTGTATTCAAAATCGCGGGGTATGAAGGGGGTCTGTTCCGGCGTCGAGAGCAGCATGATAACGTCGGCGCCGTCCCAGCCTGCAACGGCGCTGAAGGCCTCCCGGGCCTTGTCCATTCCCCAATAAGGGTTGATATCAAGCGGGTTCTTGAAGATATTGCCGGCGTCCGTCTTGTATACCTGCATCAAGGCCTGGCGCAGCTCGTCAGGTAAGATCGGCATATTGAGTCCCACTCTGTAGCAGTCATCGGAAGCCTGCACACATGAGCCGCCGCCGTGTCCGACCAGCAAAGTGTTCAATCCTTTGATTTCCGGGCAGTGCTGCAGCACTGAGACCACATCAAACATCTCCTTGATGTTATAAACGCGGATAGCGCCTGTCTGCTGTAAAAGCGCCTCCCAGGTTAAGTCGGAGCCGGCGATAGCGCTTGTATGAGAAATGGCAGCCTGCGACCCGCCTTCCGTAGCCGCACATTTAAACAGGACCACGGGTTTACGTTTGGTAGCCTCCTTCAACAGCTCAAAAAGCCTTGGTCCATGGTTGGTGCCCTCAATATAAGCCGTGATAATATCCGTCTCGGGATCGTTGGTGAAATACTCTATCAGGTCACACTCGTTTATATCGACAGCATTGCCGTAGCTCACGACCTTACTAAAAAAAATGTTGCGTCGGTTGGCTTCTTTGATACCCAGTATACTTTGCCCTCCACTCTGGGATAAGTAACCCACATGGCCCGCGACAGCGGAAAAACCGACAGCGAAGGTCAGACGGGAGGAGGGGCAATAAGTGCCCATGCAATTAGGTCCGATGAGCCTTATCCCGTAGTTTTTCGCTATACGCAATATCTCTTCCTGAAGCTCGGCGCCCATATTGTCTTCAATTTCGCCGAAACCCGATACGAAAAGGTGTACGACTTTGACGCCTTTCTGTCCACAGTCTTCGACCAGTTGAGGTATGTGGCGGTTGGGTATAACGGCTATTACATAATCAAGATCAGAGGGGATGTCCTTTACATTCTGGTATATCTTAAGCCCGCTTACCTCTCCCTCACTCATGCCCACAGCAAATAATTTGCCCGTAAACCCAAATTCGAGCAAAACTTCTATGAAGCGGTTGCCTATATTGATTTTGAATACTTTGTCAGACGTAGCGCCCACCACAGCGAGGGATTTAGGAAAGAAGACAGGTTCGAATTCACGCAGGATGTTATTTTGTTTAGTCAATTTACCGGCCTTTTGGTTTATTAAGAGTTTATTTTTTGCAAGGCTGCCTTCAACCGCTCCATACAACGCGCCCTCCCTAACACCACCATAGTCTGGAAGAGCGGTGGAGAAGCAGTTCGACCTGTTATGGCTACACGAAGAACGCTGAAAAAGGGGCCGGCTTTCATGCTAAATTCATCAGCCAGAGGACGTATGGTCTTTTCCATGATATCCGAGTCCCATTCTTTCAATTGTTCAAGCGTAACGATAGATTTCTCAAGAATTTTAATAGCCTGCCCCTTATCGAGCTTGCCCTGTAACGTAATTGTGTCATATTCAAGTTCATTAACAAAAAAGAAGTCCACAAGTTGGGGGACCTCGTTCAAAGTCTTGGCCCTCTCCTGAATAAGGGGGGCAATCTGTTTCAAGTATCCGGAATCAATGGGCCTCTTTACCTTCGGCGGCAACTCGCGCTCAACGAAAGGCAGGCACCTTGCCGTAAAATCATCGATATTCAGGTTTCGTATATATACTCCATTCATCCATTCCAGTTTGTCTTTATTAAAGACGGCGGCGGTCTTACTCACACGTTCAATGGAGAAGTTGGTGATGATCTCTTGGCGGCTCATGATCTCCGTCCTATCATCCAGTGACCATCCCAGCAGGGCCAGGAAGTTGATCATTGTTTCGGGCAAATAGCCCTCATTTTGATATTCGTTGATGGACGTGGCCCCGTGGCGTTTGCTAAGTTTGGACTTATCGGGGCCAAGTATCATCGGCAAGTGGGCAAACTGCGGAGGCTTCCAACCGAAGGCGGAATACAATAGTACGTGCCGCGGTGTGCTTGAAAGCCACTCCTCAGCCCGCAAAACATGCGAGATATTCATATAGTGATCATCCACAATATTGGCCAGGTGATAAGTTGGATATCCGTCCGATTTTAAAAGTACAAAATCATCCAGAAGGCTATTTTCGAAAATTACTTCTCCCCGGATCAGATCAGTTAGGGAGGTTTGCCCCTCGGTAGGTGACTTGAATCGCACGATGGGTATAGTGCCTCCCGCCTTCTCAGCTTCAATTTGTTCTTTAGAGAGGCAACGGCAACGCCTGTCGTAGCCGGGCGGTAATTTGCGTGCAACCTGATCTTTACGCATGGCATCCAGCCTTTCATTTGAGCAAAAACAATAATAGGCCTTGCCCTCGGTAACCAGCTGTTCCGCATATTTTTTATACATGTCCAATCTTTGCGATTGGAAAAAAGGGCCCTCGTCCCAATCCATCCCCAGCCATCCCAGGCTTTGCATTATTATCTCAGTAGCGCCCTCCATCTTACGTTCCTGATCTGTATCTTCTATACGAAGAAGAAATACTCCCTTATTGTGACGGGCAAAAAGCCAGTTAAACAGTGCTGTCCTGATATTACCGACATGGGGATAGCCGGTTGGACTGGGGGCAAAACGAACCCTGACCTCGCTTCCCATATCAGCCGACCCCTCTGCTGGCCAGGGTCTGGCTGTAAACGACCTGCTTGACCGGCAGTTTAACCACATAGGTATCGGCTATCCTGTCATGCAAGCCCTGTTTATGGCTATCAAAGGCAATTAAAATAAATCCGACCCCAAGCATAGCTATGCACAGCACACTGCCCAGGAAGCGGATAATAGCGAAGCGAATATCCAGCGGAGAACTGTCAGTACGTATAACTTTAATGCCAACACTCATTTTACCCAAAGTTTGGCCTGATGTGGCGCTGCAGGCGACACAATAAATAGTCCCGCCAACCAGGAAGGTCAACATAATGGTTGCCATTACCCAGATCAGGCTCCCGGATAGAGGTACGCCGTTAAAGATATCGATCAATCCATTGAACACACTGCGTATATCGGGGAATATCCAGAAAAGCGATTGAGATATTACACAATACAAAATATATAATCCGGCAACCAATACTGAAAAATCGATTAAAGCGGCGGCTAACCTTAACCAGAACCCGGCGTATTCCAGGGCATACTCTTTAGGTTTCTCTTTCAACACCTGACTCCTTAACAGAGTGCCGTCTTATCTCAAGGTCGTAGTGAAAGCTTTTAACGGACCGGTGTTTCTAAGAGGGCGCCCCAAAGGTTAGCAGATACAGAAAAGCTGTTTATTTTTCCTTGCCTTTGCCCTTGGTAAGCGTTTTATACATCTCCTCGTATTCTCTTAAGCTTTGCCTCAGTCTTTCTACCAGCAATTCGGCCTGTCTAAGTTTACCCTTGGTCTCTTCGATCTGCGTGGTAATATTAAACAGCAACTCGTTTCGCCTGTTGGCAGAATCGGCCTCGAAAGTACCGAATTCCTCTACTCCACCCCCAGGTGGGGGTGCGTTGGAAATCTGGTTATAAATATCATTCTGACCGCTCAGATGGTCTTTTTTTATCTGGCCGAATTTATCTTGTGGTCTCATATTCTGAACCTCTCCTTTGACTAAAATTTATCACATCGGCATCATAAATAGCAACAGATTCCTTATTCATTTCCCACCAAGGGTTATAAGTGCCTGTTTGAGATCATCTGGCAATTCACAGGTGAAAGCGCGTCGAAGGTTGCTGGAGGGAAGCTTAAATTGTAGATAATAGGCGTGTAAAAATTGTCTTTTAACCAAATTGGACTTCACTCCGTATACAGCGTCTCCTACGACCGGGTATCCGATGGCTTTAAAATGCACCCTTATCTGATGCGTCCTGCCCGTCCGGATATTAGCTTCCACCAGTGTATAGCCATCGAGATATTTGAGCACACGATAATCCGTCCTGGCATTTCGGCCTTTTGAAACTACGGCCATACGCTTACGGTCGGATGGGTCACGTCCTATCGGTGCGTCAATGGCGCCCTTGGATGGTTCCAGCTTGCCCTTTATTAGCACCAGGTAGCATTTTTTCACTGAGCGTGATTTGAACTGGTTTATTAAGCTCTGACGGGCTACCTCACTCCTCGCTATAACCATCAGGCCGGAGGTGTCCTTATCCAGTCGGTGCACAATGCCCGGCCTCATGGAACCCCCGAATCCCTCGAGATCAGGAAACCGCTTGATCAAGGCGTTTACCAGTGTGTGACGTGAATGACCCGGTGCCGGGTGCACGGTTAGTCCAGCCGGTTTATTGATCACTATTACATCCCCGTCTTCGTAAACAAGCCCGAACGGTATGTCCTCCGGGAGCACTACAGCAGGCTCGGGAGGAGGGATAGTGATTTCTATATGGTCCCCGAGCTTTAATTGCAGGGCCACACGCGCTGCCCGCCCATTGATGGTCACATTGCCGCTTTCTATGAGTTTTTGAATATATGTCCGGGTGAATTCAGGATAGCTTTTCGCAAGGTATTTATCCAGACGCCCTGCCGGGCCGGGCACTTCAAGTGATCTTTGGTTTGTCGCCTTTCTTTGCTGCATCCTTTTTCCCCAGGCTAACCAGTGTAATTACGGCCAGTGAAATGGCGCCAATCGTAATAGCAGAATCAGCTACATTGAAAGCCGGCCAGAACACGTCCCCCCAAAGTCTTATGTAAATGAAATCGGTGACATGGCCGAACCTTAGACGGTCTATCAGGTTTCCCAGCGCGCCCGCAAAGATCATGCTCAGGGCGATGCCGCTGATAAAACCAAGCTCGGTCATATACCGGAAAAAGGCCAGCACAATAACCAGGCCCGCGATGGCTACAAGGCTAAGCAAGAACGCCTGGTTGGTGAAAAGTCCGAAGGCTGAACCCGTATTTTCAATATTGACGATAACTACTCTGCACTGCTCAGACAACGAACCGCCAAGCGGGACATTGGCGCGTATCCACCCTTTGCTGATTACATCAAGGGTAACGATAGAACCGGCAATTGCCAGGAAGACCAATCCCTTCCACCAGGTCAAGCGGTTAGAAGCTTCTGGCATTTTTCATCTGGCGTGATTTACATTTGGTATATCCATTAGATTACAGCGATTTATTCTAACCCATGAGTTATTACAAGACAAGCTGGTCGAGCATGGAACGCACCTGCCTGATGGTATCTACAGCCTGACTCCTCCAGTGGTTATTGGCGAAAATAAAGGTGTTTTTGGTTGTTTTACTCATTAGGCCGATCTTGGGTAACCACTCCTGGAGCTCCTCCTGTTTGTACGTGTAGTCATACCTTTCCCAGGCTTCATCATGCTGCCACCATTTGGCGGCATTTCGCCCGTGGAAGCGGATATAGCTTATATCACTTGTGACTTCGGCTACCGGCGGGAGTAACCTGGGCAATTGGGGCTCATCTACACAGCAGAAACCTATGTTCTTTTCTCTCATCCATCTCAACACCTCCTGATTTAACCAGGCTGCATTGCGGAACTCGATAACCAGGGGAAGCCCTCCAATCCACTCGTAAAAACATTGAAGGTATTTAAGGTTGGCGGCACTTTGATTGAAGCTGTATGGGAACTGCGCCAATATACATCCCAGCTTATTGGTCTCGATCAACGGCTGCAGTATTTTGATGAACGCTTTAAAACCCTCCTGGCCTGCTTGCCGTAAGTGAGTCATCTCCCGGTTGGCCTTGACGGAAAAGAGAAATCCCCCGCCTGTTTTTCTTACGAGGGATTCCATCACCGAAATATCGGGTAAAGCATAGTATGTCGAATTTAGCTCCAGTGCATTAAACTCTTGCGCATAATAGCTGAGCCAATTCTTGCGCGGCAGCCCCCGGGGGTAATACATGCCCACCCAATCGTCATAGCTGAAGCCGCTGGTGCCGCAGTATAGCATTTTAAGTTTATGCGGGCATGGAATTGTCGCTAATCAGACGGTTCATTAGAGTGAAGTAATAATTGCCCATAAGCCCACGATTATCAGGTATATTCCGATCAGGTAATTCAGAATCTTAGGGAAGATCATCACTATAATGCCGAATATCAGCGTCACAATGCCCATGAAAAGGCCGCCGGGCGACGGTACGGCAACCAACATAATAACCTCCCGCTTTTATTTATGATCAGGCTTAGGATACCCCAGACAATCAAGAAAATACCTATAATGAACTTGGCGTACTCGAACCAGAAAATTACCAGTATGCCGGCCACAATAGCGATAACAGCCGTTGCAGTATTGCTCAGGGTGATAGTCTTTTTGGCCATAATGAATCAGCTCCTCCTCGTGTAGAAATTATGCTAAAAATGATATGTTTTTAGATGCCGGCTGTCAACGTATCACAGGTTCGGTACGGATCAAAGTTTTTCTACTACAGAATAATTGCCCCGGTAATAAAAAAGGCGGCGGGTTAAAAACCCGCCGTCTTTAGCCATCTTAAAGCTTATACTTCTCTGAATTCGCCTTCGACGGTGCCTTCATCCTTAGGTGGGGGAGGAGTATCACCTCCCTCCGACCCGGGTCCTGCGGCTCCACCACCCGGCGGAGGCGCAGTATGTTGATAAACAGCGGCGCCTATTTTTTGCATCGAATCATTCAAGGCCTGCAGGGTATTCTTGGTATAGTTTATGTCAGTTCCCTGTAAGGCTGACCTGACTGCAGCAATTTTGCCCTCGACCTCAGTTTTGAGATCTGCCGGTATTTTATCACCGTATTCGCGGATAGTTTTCTCAGCAGAGTATACAGTGGCTTCAGCCACGTTTTTGGTCTCAACTTCTTCTTTCTTACGTGTATCTTCAACCGCGTGCGCATCTGCTTCACGGCGCATCTTTTCCACCTCGTCCTTGTTCAGGCCGCTGGAAGCTGTGATAGTGATTTTTTGCTCTTTCCCCGTGCCCTTATCCTGTGCACGCACATTGAGTATGCCGTTAGCATCCAGGTCGAAGGTAACCTCAACCTGTGGTACGCCACGCGGCGCCGGCAGTATTCCATCAAGGATGAACCTGCCAAGCGTTTTGTTATCTCCCGACATGGGGCGTTCGCCCTGCAATACATGTATTTCAACGCTGGGCTGATTATCGGCGGCCGTGCTGAACACCTGGCTCTTAGAGGTTGGTATGGTCGTATTCCTGGGAATCAGCGGTGTCATAACGCCGCCCAGTGTTTCTATGCCCAGCGTAAGTGGTGTCACGTCAAGCAGCAGTATGTCTTTGACATCACCCTTGAGCACACCGCCCTGTATGGCAGCGCCCAAGGCTACAGCCTCGTCGGGGTTAACCCCTTTGATGGGTTCCTTGCCGAAGAACTGACGGACTATCTCCTGCACCTTGGGCATCCTGGTCTGACCTCCCACCAGGATAACATCGGTGATCTGGGCGGCAGTAAGGCCGGCATCCGCCAGCGCTTTCTTGCATGGCTCTATGCTTCGCTCCAGCAAATCAGCCGATAGCTGTTCGAGCTTGGCGCGTGTCAATGTTATGTTAAGATGCTTGGGACCCGATGAGTCGGCCGTGATGAAGGGGAGATTAATCTCCGTTTGCCCGGTGGTCGAAAGCTCCCTCTTGGCTTTCTCGGCGGCGTCCTTAAGCCTCTGCAAGGCCATCTTGTCCTGTCTGAGGTCGATGCCCTGTTCCTTTTTGAATTCATCGGTCAGCCAATCCATAACTTTCAGGTCGATATCGTCGCCACCCAGATGAGTGTCTCCGTTAGTCGACTTCACCTGGAATGTACCGTCGCCGAGTTCCAGTATCGAGATATCGAAGGTACCACCGCCAAGGTCATACACAGCGATCATCTCTTCTTTCTTCTTGTCCATGCCGTAAGCAAGGGCTGAAGCCGTGGGCTCGTTAACGATGCGGATCACGTTCAAGCCTGCAATAGTCCCCGCATCCTTGGTCGACTGTCTCTGGCTGTCATTGAAGTAGGCGGGTACGGTAATAACCGCATCCGTCACCTTCTCGCCCAGATAAGCTTCCGCATCGAGTTTGAGTTTCTGCAGTATCATGGCGGAAATCTCGGGCGGGCTATATTCTTTTCCTCCCATGATAACCTTGGCATCGCCATTGGGCGCCTCGACAATCTTATAGGGAAGCCGTTTGATATCGTTCTGGACCTCGGTATCTTTGTACTTACGTCCCATCAGGCGCTTGATGCTGAAAATGGTGTTTTCGGGATTGGTGATAGCCTGCCTTTTCGCAAGCAGGCCAACCAACCTTTCACCTTTTTTATCGACTGCCACCACGGATGGGGTCAGGCGCTCTCCTTCCCGGTTAGTGATAATAACCGGTTCGCCGCCTTCCATAGTAGCAACCAGACTGAATGTCGTTCCCAGATCTATGCCTACTGTTCTACCCATTTTATCCTCCTTTTCCTGTGACTTTAATTATTGTCGGGTTAAATAGCATTTTTAAATAATATCTTTCCCTATTTACCGGTATTTGCCCCACCAGGTTTGCCTTTGCCCACGGTTACCTGGGAAGCCCGCAGCACCTTATTTTTCATGGTATAACCTTTTCCATGCTCGGAGATTATCATACCTTCTTCTCCGTCCTCGTAGCCTATAGCTTCATGAAGGTTGGGATCGAAGGGTTTACCTACACATTCTATTTCGCTGCATCCGTGTGCGCGCAAGATGTCCTGCATATTGCGCTGAATGATTTTAAAGCCTTCCCCCCAGCTTGATTCCTCCACCGCCGGATCCATCATGGATATAGCTCGCTCCATATCATCTACAACCGGGAGAAGGGACTTGATCAACTCGGCATTGGTCCAGGTTAACGCTTCCTGCTTCTCCTGCTCGATTCTTTTCTTATAGTTCCGGAAATCTGCTTCCGATCTCTGAAGGCTCGCCAGATAACTGCTGGCTTTATCCTTCTCCTCGACAACGGCTTTTTTCAGCTCTTCTACGTTCTCCTGCTCTTGAATAACGGGTTCCTCTGCCAAAATACCCTCCTTAACAATTGTAAGCCTTACTGGTCGCGGCAAACCTTAGCGATAAGCTCGCTTAGCAGGCCCGAAATATAGTTGACTGCAGATATCGCCCTGCGATAGTCCATCCTCTTCGGACCGATGATGCCCACTGTGCCCATGGCTTGCTCCGGTACACCGTAATTGCTCAGTACAAGGCTCAAATCATGCAATCCGGTTTCGCGGTTTTCATCACCTATGATAACTTTAACGCCTTCCTCAGTAACCTGCCAGTCGATAACGTGCCTGAGCCAGCCCTTGGCTTCCATCAGCTCAAGCACACCCAGCATCCTCTCACGCTGAACGAATTCGGGCTGCCCGAGCATCAACCTCACTCCCTCTAAATAGGAGTTATCGTATTCAATAGCGTCTTCACTGGCCATTACATCGGTAACCGCCTTGAATATTTTCTTCTCGATCGCCGTCAGTTCCAGCTTTTTATCTTTCATCTGGCTTCTGGTCTGACCTGCATATTCACGGTTAAATTTGGCTGCAGACTGGTTCAATTGTTCCTGGTCGACATGCTCTCCCAGGTTGAAAGTTTGACGCCGCAATACTGCATTGCTCAATATCAATACCAGCAGTGCCATGTACTGCTGCATTTCAACCAGCTCAAGATGCTTGAACTTGCTTTCGGCGGATTTGGGGAATGTTACAATAGCTGCGTTACCTACCAACTTAGCCATAGAGCTGGCAGCAGTCTTAAGCAGCCTGTCATACTCATCGATGGCCGTATCCAGCAGTTGTCTTATACGCTTCTGGTCTTCTCCCGGCAGATCCAGACGTTGAGACAGCGTCTCAACGTAAAACCTGTATCCCTTATCCAGAGGCACTCCACCCGAGGACGTATAGGGTCTGGTTATAAAACCCTCCTCCTCCAGAGAAGCCATATCATTGCGTATAGTTGCCGGACTGACGCCGAGGCTGTGATGGCGCAGAATTAACTCCGATGCTACCGGTGTTGCCGTAGCAATATACTCACTTACTATTATTTTTAAGACTGCATCACGTCTTTTATAGGCAGCTTTGCTCATTTTTTAGCACTCTCCCATTTAGACTGCTAATTCACTATATAATGTAGCACCTCGCGTAAAACAAGTCAAAGCCTTAGAAATATAGGGGCGGCCGTTTAGCCGCCCCTTGAAAAGAGTATTGTAAATGCAGGCTATTTAGGTGCTGCTGTAACTTCCAGCACCACATCCGACCACTGTATAAATTGGGCTACATTATTCCCATTGGTAGCATGTTTCATAAACCCGGCTTCCACCTGAAAACGGGGCATCTGATTAGTTATGGCATTAACCATTTCGGGCGTCACATCTACCGTGCTCAACGTCTTATTCAGATATGTTTCCGCCCTTTCGAGCTGGCCACCACCCTGGACATCGAATTTGGGAAGGGTGCTCCCATAACTGAAACTCCGTAACTGGAAGTTGCCCACTCCCGTGACCGGGTCAAAAGGATCGCTGCCAACTACGGTTGTGCCGACGAATTTAAGGGTAGCTTGCTTGATATCCATGCCTGCCAGAGTCAGTATGTTATAGCTGAAAAATGCCCGGTATCCTATATTCTTTTCGCTATCTCCCGCCTTGTAAACAGTATTATCTCTGTCGCCGTCAGATGATACAGTGCCGCTTTCTTGTTTAACCAGATTTAACGTCTGGACATTGCTTACAGGCGAAACCGGTACAACAAGCTCCTGCCTGGTCTCCGCTCCCTTGTTATCGCTGACGGTCACAAAGACGCTGTAATCAGCAGCCTTTGTCGAGGGAGATATCCAGGATACCACATTGCCGGTCCCGCTTAGGGTACCGTCCTTAGCATCCCATTTATACTGAATGGGGTCTCCATCAGGGTCGTTGGCAATACACGTCAGCGTCGCGCTGGAAGAAAATTGAAGTGACGATGGGTTTGCTTGCAGGCTGGTAATTACAGGAGGATGATTGGTACTTACCGTAATGGGGATTGTGGCTTCGGCTGTACCCCCTTTCCCATCATCAACTGCAAGCTTAATCTGGTAATTCCCTACAGCATTGGGCGCCCGCCATGTATTGTTGGCCCGGCCCGATTCAACAAAGCTACCCCCGGTGGATGTCCACTGGAAATTTATATTATCGTTATTGGGATCAGAAACCACGCTCTGGAAATTGACAGTGCCTCCGGGGTAGGTCTGATTGGAGGCCGCTGTAAAGCTGGATATTACCGGTGGTTGATTCCCCGCTGGAACGGCCGGCGGAGGCTCGGTCGCCTTCACGCACGATACGGCTCCAAGTATACTAAGGGCTGTTATCAACGTTATTAAGATTAAAATTTGCCTGCCTCGAAACATAGTAAACCTCCTAATATTCTTTATTCACTGTACGGAGCAAAGGTTATGTAAAGGATTGCGTCCGGCCATTCTATGTTGTCAATTGCACCATTGCCGCTATTGGTCTTTTTAAATACCGCCTCCAACTGGAACCTGTTTGCTCCCGCTACGATCTGCTTATTTATCTCCTGTGTTACATCGATCTCACTCGGTGCGGAACTGAACAGGCCTTTCGATGAATACAGGTTATCACCTATAGTATTGAAATCCGGTAAACCGTTGCCATAGCTGACCTGCCAGATTTTAAGACCATCCAATGCGCCAAACGGATCGCCGGTGATCTTGCCCGGGCCGAATTTGACCTTGGCCAACCTTACCTTGGTCCTATTGAGTGAGAAGATATCGTAACTAAAAAAGGCGTTGTAGCCAATATTGTTGCTATCGTCACCTGCGCGATATCGGGTCGTATCTTTATCCCCCGACGACGATACAGTACCACTCTCTTGTTTGATAAGGTTGATGATCACCGAGCTTCCGGGCTCTGTCACGCTTACGGTAACCGTCTGTTTGGATTCACCGCCCTTGCCATCGCTGACCACGCAGGTTATGCCAAAATCACCGGCATTGCTGGGTGCCATCCAGGATACTTTATTACCTGTGCCTGAGACGGAACCGGCGCTGGCATTCCAGCTGTATCTCACAATGTCGCCATCGGGGTCGTTGGCCGTGCAGCTGATCACCGTGCTGCCTCCGGGAGTCACATTTATCGGACTGAAGGAAAGATCGGTAATCACCGGAGCACTATTGCTGGAAACCGTAATGGACGTTTGGCCCTGCGCCGTGCCGCCTTTGCCGTCCTCAACGGTCAGCGTAATTTCGTATGTGCCGGATTGTGGCGGGGCCTGCCAGATATTATTGGCGCCTGAGCCACCAAACCCGCCTCCCGTGGCCGACCACTTGTACGTAAGGGACGCATTGCCCGGGTTAACGACCTTACTTTCTATGACCACAGTACCCCCCGGTGTAGTCTGTGTCGAGACTGGATTCAGACTCTGGACTGTCAGGGACTGGTTATCCTTGCTCCCGCCTGCTCCCGAGCAAGAAGTAAAAACTAAAATGCATGCTAGTACTGTTAGAGAAATGAAAGGAATATATCTGAACAGTTTCATTTCGGTCTTTCGCCCTCCTCTCCTTAATAATTCCCGGTGCAAGAAATTATACCTTAACGGCAATCATACTCTAAATTTAATGGCTGGTAGCTGTTATTTCGTAGCTGCGAGCTTTCCATGCGTCAGGATTAGTTAGCTGCACAGTAAAATACCAGACTTCGCCCACGCCTAAAGACTCCCTGGTAGTCGAGGCAACTCCGATTACATCTTTCTGTTCATCGAGAAAAGTTACCTTGATCTCGCACCCACTAATGGCATGGCTATCTATATTTTTCGCTGTACCCGTTACGGCGGCCATGCTCTGCGCAGTGTTTGTTTGCCCCGTGAATTGACGGGTAGTAAGCTGCTGGCTCAAAATCTGCAGGTTGCCGCTGGAGCCACAAGCGACGAAGGTTATGCATAAAATGGAAATAACAACTAGTAACAATAATAGCCGGTTAAATTTTGAACTCATCAGCTTTCCTGAAAAAGTATATCTTATGCCGGCCCTCTCTACAATCATTTTGCCGCAGGTAATCTGCAACTTAAAGACCCATGAACGAAGTCTTTCATGGTAGTGAATCTGAGATTAAAGCTTGTTAATTTCAGGTTCGTTCATGTATGCTTTATAAAAAATCCCCGTGAGGTAAGCCATGGCTGATTTTCAGAACAAGGTAGAAAACCTTTTAAATAAGACTGCCGCCAATAACATCTGGAGACAGCGAGAATGCTTTAACCTGATTCCGTCGGAATCGAGCCCCAGCCTGCTGGTCAAGCTTTGTGAGATTTCGGACCCTGTTGGCAGATACGCCGAGCACAGGACAATGAAAGGCAAGGAAGTATATTTCTACCAGGCGACTGATTTCATTCGGGAAGTAGAAGATGAGCTGAGAAAAGAGCTTCAGCAATATTTTGGATGCACCAATATCGAGCTCAGGCCGATTAGCGGCAACATGGCCAACGAGGTGGTTTTCAAGGGCATTGTAAAGTTTCTCAACAGGGGAAAACCAAAGAACCAGCCACTCCGCAAAATGCGCGCTGTGATCAATAACGAGCTGAATAAAGGCGGTCACCTAAGCGCACAGCCCATGGGAGCACTATTTAATTTTGTTGACGATAATCTTGAGACGGGCAGGGAGAATGTCTACAACTTCCCCGTGCTTAAAGACAACCTTTACAAAACGGATACAAGCAAGCTTGGCGACCTAATTCATTCGGTCAAGCCGGAGCTGATTATCTTCGGCAAGAGCATGTTTCTCTACCAGGAGCCGGTAAAATTCGTCCATGAAATCACCAGCAAGATGGACTCCAAGCCTATTCTGATGTTCGATATGGCCCATGTTCTGGGCCTGTACGGGAGTTTCCAGGCGCCTTTTACTGAAGGCGCAGACGTAGTTACCGGCAGTACGCACAAAACCTTCTTCGGCCCTCAAAGGGGCGTGGTTGCCGGCAACATGAACGAGGGCACAGGGCTGGAAAAACTGTGGGTGGAGATCAAAGGACGGGCCTTCCCCGGCTCCACCAGCAATCACCATCTGGGCACCCTGCTCGGATTGCTTCTGGCTACCTATGAAATGAATGAGTTTAAGGGAGACTATCAGCCGCAGGTCATAAAGAATGCGCGGGCCTTCGCCGCCGCCCTGAATACGCAGGGCATTACGGTGGAGGGAAGCGCAGCCGACGGTTTCACGCAGACTCACCAGGTTGTCATTCGAGTCAGACAATACGGGCTGGGCGAGGATATTGCGCGCAGGCTGGAAGAAAACAATATCATTACCAACTACCAGGCACTGCCTGACGATGAAAGTTTCATAGGTTCCAGCGGTATCAGAATGGGTACCCAGGAGATGACGCGCTTCGGTATGAAGGAAGCCGACTTCCGGCAATTGGCGGTATTCCTGGCAGACTGCGTCAAATCAAACAAAAATGTTAAAAACGAGGTGAAGAAATTCAGGGAAAAATTCCTCGTTATGCATTATTGCCTGCCTCTTGATAAATCTATTTCACTGGCCGCATACGTGTTGTCTTCGATATTGCCCGGGGATCCATACTTAAATAAATTTGCCGATAACTTGAAGTCTTATTCAAAAAAATGATTTATCGGGCGGGCATTTGCCAGCATAATGGCAAGCCGCCCATCCATTTTGTTGTTGATCAGCAGAGCACTATAATAGATAGCGGCCAATCACATGAAAGAATCTGTTGCTATCAAAACTCAAAATCTCACCAAAAAATACGGGAAGATTGTCGCCCTGGACAACCTCAATTTAACTATCCAGTACGGTGAAATATTCGGCCTGCTGGGACCTAATGGGGCGGGCAAGACGACTGCCATATCAATGCTTTGTACCATCAATGCACCTACGTCAGGCTCTGCGCTGGTCAATGGGTTCGACATCATTAAACAACCCGATAAGGTCAGAAGGAGCATCGGCATTGTTTTTCAGGACCCCAGTATCGATGACCGCCTTACCGGCCGTGAGAATATGCAATTGCACGCAACGTTATACGACGTTACGCCGGCACAGGCCAGGAAACGTATAAAAGAACTACTCGATTTGGTGGGTTTGGCTGACCGCGCCGACTCTCCCATGAAGACATATTCTGGGGGAATGAAAAGAAGGCTTGAACTGGCCCGCGGCTTACTGCACCACCCCAATGTACTATTTCTTGACGAGCCGACATTGGGTCTGGACCCGCAGACACGACAGCATCTCTGGTCTCATATCGAGGAACTGGCAAAACAGGAAAAGATCACCGTTATATTGACCACACATTATATGGAAGAAGCTGAACGGCTGTGCACACGCATCGGTATTATCGATTTCGGCAAGATAAAGGTGGTTGACACTCCGGCCAATTTGATAAATACGTTAAAAGGCGATGTCTTGACCGTTATGTCCAACCGGCCCCAAGAGTTTATAGACAAGATAAACGAACTCAAATTAGCCGATAGGGTTGAATCGGTGGACGGTTCCATCAGGCTGACGATTGCGGAAGCTGAAAAAATGGTGCCGGTAATAGTTGAACTGGCTAACTCCCATAATATAGAGATCAAGTCTGTCTCCATACACAAACCCACACTTAATGATGTCTTTCTTTATTTTACCGGCAGGGAGATACGTGCCGAGGAAGCCGAAAACCAGCTCAAGACACACATGCGAGCTATGGGCAGGCTGAGGTAAGGTAAATTGCGAAAAATAGGTGCTCTATGGTACCGCGAGGTACTCAGATTCTGGAGGGAGAAATCACGGATCATCTCCTCCCTTATCATGCCTCTCCTCTGGCTTCTGATCTTCGGCAGCGGTATGCGTAACATCCAGATTCCGGGCATCGAAAACTATCAGATGTATATCTTCCCGGGAGTGCTAGGCATGTCGATTCTTTTTACCTCGATCTGGTCGGGGATATCGGTAATATGGGACAGAGAGTTTGGTTTTCTCAAGGAGATACTGGTGGCGCCGGTCCCCCGCGCTTCCATAGTGATAGGCAAAGCATTGGGAGGTGGAACGAGCGCCTTTATACAAGGCTTCATCCTGCTGCCGCTGTCATTTCTGGTTGGAATCAAGCTGGCCCCGCTTTCTTTCCTGCTTTTAATCCCGGTCATGATACTCCTATCGATCGGCCTGGTATGCGTGGGGCTATTGATCGCCTCGTTGATGAGCAGCATGGAGGGTTTTAACTTTATTATGAGCCTGGTGATCATGCCTATGTTTTTCACCAGCGGGGCATTGTTCCCGCTGACCTCGGCGCCGGCCTGGCTGCGCGCCGTCAGCTATGTTAACCCCATGACCTACGGCGTTGACCTTCTGCGGTGGTCCACCCTAAGCGGTGCCGCAACAGCCATTCCTATCTACGCCGAGGTGCTGCTGCTTCTCGGCTTCACGGCGGCAATGATATTTATTTGCTCCTATACTTTTAGCATTAAGAAGTAAGGGGCCTATTCCACCGTTACATTGAGCTTGAAGGTCCAGGCCGCCTTTTGTCCGCCCGCCCAGGGCTGGCTATATTCCTCATAGACGATGCTGCTGCCCGGTTTAAGCGCCTTAAAAGTCCAGACTTCATTGCCGGCCACCCCAACCTTTCCTCCTGTGTCCGAGGGCGGCAACCAGCTATAACCCGATTGAGATAATACCGTAGGATCGCTTATCTGAGCATTTTCTGTCCACGAAAACCCGGTAGTCCGGTTCGAACTGAGCTGCACAGTTATTGTTTTACCGCTGGAAACGCTAATATCCTGTACGATGTTATTCTGTTTGGAAAATTGGTCGTAGGTAACGTTTATTGATGTGTCCCCTTTGGATGAAATGCATGAAAGAGCCATGGCCGGCACGATAAGAACAAGGCAGGTTACAATAAGTCTTTGTTTGATCATCCTACTTTACCTCCGCTTATGCCCGTAATGATTTACCAGCATTTTAAACTCTCAGCTATATAATTTCAACGGTTGATTTCTATTTTATCGTTCACTATTGACATTGCCAAATCCGATGATTACAATTTGCCATCATTTGATTACGCTTAAAAAGTGAAAAAAAGCTGGCAACCCAAGCCGGGCAACAAGTTCGGCCGTCCTCAAAGATTTAAGATAAGACCGCTCAGGCGGGTCCTGCGTACAACCCATCTATTCAGCATCGCCTACGGAGATGTAGGCTCCTCTATTTATTATGCCCTGGGAGTCGTTGCACTGGCTGCCAGCGGCGCTACGCCTTTAGCATTGGGACTGGCGGGCATTATCTTCGTTTTTACCGCGCTTTCCTATGCAGAAGGGACAGCTATGTTTCGCCAGTCGGGCGGGTCAGCCAGCTTTTCCCGTCATGGTTTCAACGATTTTGCAGGGTTTATAGCCGGCTGGGGTCTTATGTTCGGCTATATAGTAACCATATCTATCTCATCTTACGCCATACCATCCTATCTCGGTTTTTTCTGGGCCCCTCTTAAAACTTCACCGGTTATTATGACCAGCTGCGCCATGTCGGTCCTGATATTTTTGATGACCATCAATATTGTCGGCGTGAGGGAATCTTCGATCTTGAACATAGCGTTAGCCATACTGGACATGGCAACCCAGGCCCTGTTGATTCTGCTGGCACTGCTGTTCTTTTTCAATCCACAACTTATCTACGAGAGGATAACCAACTACTGGCCTGACCCTCAATACCTGCTGTTCGGCATAGCTATATCAGCAATTGCATTTACGGGTTTGGAGACCATATCCCAGATGGCGGAGGAGACCAAGAGGCCTGAGGTACGCGCACCGAGGGCTTTGATTATTATGACTGTAGTTGTACTGGTAGTATACGCCGGCATCTCACTGGCTGCCTTTTCTACTATGACGCCGGCTGAACTGGCTATCAAGTGGTCTACCGATCCTATAGCTGGTATTGCCGACCAGATATCGCACGGGGTTGTCCCGGCTGACCTAACGGCCAAACTGTTTAATGTCGAGGCCTATCGGGTTGTTTTTACCTGGGTTATAGGATGGGTTCAAGCCTTTTTGCCGGTGCTGGTAGCTATACTGGTATCCACGATTTTGCTGATCGCCACCAATGCAGGATTACTGGGTATCTCAAGACTTGCCTTCTCACTCAGCCGATTTAAGTTAATACCCGAGATAATGGGCAGAGTACACTCCCGGTTTAAAACGCCTTACTTTTCCCTGGTTCTTTTTACCAGCGTGGCTATTATGTTGCAGTCTCCCGGTTTCTTTGTCCCGAATATGTATGCCAACCTGGGTGGGCTTTACGCTTTTGGCTCGATGATAGCTTTTGCTCTGGCACATGCTTCGATCCTCGCCTTGCGCATTAAGCAACCTGACGCCGAGAGGCCGTTCAAATTGGGCTGGAATATCAAGGTTAAAGGATATTTTCTCCCTGTTACAGCTATACTGGGACTGATCGGGACGATAATAATCTGGATTACGGTAGTGATCATGCTGCCCTATAGCCGCTGGGTTGGTTTTGCATGGATCGCAGTTGGAATTGTTATATACTGGTACACACACAGATATAAAAAGTCTGAACCGGAGAGTGCCGCAGGGGATATTGAAATGGTGTCCGGTTAATAATAAACTGGAATAACGATAATTGTCACACTATAATAGTGAATAGCGCAGAGATTTGAAATAACCTTTATGGAAATAGATAAAATTCTGGTGGCAGCACGCGGCAACGGGGTTGACCAGGTAGCCGTAGAGTTGGCCTGTAAGCTCGGGAAAAAAAGCAAGGCCAAAATATATATCGTTTACGTTATCGAAGTTAACCGCAGCCTACCCGTGGATGCTATAATTAAACCCGATATGGAACTCGCTGAGAAAGTGCTGCTTGAAGCTGAAGAGTACGCACAGGACAATGATTTCGAAGTGGATACGGAGATTATCCAGGCACGTGAGGTTGGGCCGGCAATCATTGAAGTTGCAAGGCAAAACAGCGTTGACATGATAATCATGGGGATCACTTATAAAAAACGTTTTGGCTCCTTCACCATGGGCAATGCAGTGCCGCATGTTCTGGAAGAGGCGCCTTGCAGGGTACTGATATGCCGGGAACCGAAGCAATAAAGCAAACTAACAGCAACATAGTTATTATGGGCTGCGGCCGCGTCGGCGGTAAACTGGCGGCCATGTTCGATGCTGCCGGCCACAAGGTGACCGTGGTAGATCTCGACGCTTACAGTTTCAGGAGACTGCCCCCTACCTTCAGTGGAACAGCGTTGATAGGCGACGGCACTGATGAGGACATGCTGCGCAAAGCAGGAATTGAAAATGCCAACGCCTTCATCGCTTTGACCCAGGGCGATAACCGCAACGTGATGGCAGCACAGATAGCCAAGCATATTTTTGAAGTTCCACGTGTTATCTGCCGCATATATGACCCCTTGAGAAAAGATATCTATGAACAGCTTGGGTTGGAATCCATCAGCCCCACGGAAGTTTTTGCCGATTTACTCTTCCAGAGGTTATCACAGAAAATATAGCCATGCTTAAACCTCTTTATATCGTTATCGTAGGAGGAGGTAATATAGGTTATTACCTCAGTAAAGCCCTGCTCAGCCAGGGCCACGAAGTGCTCATTATTGAAAGAGATATACGCACCTGCGAACGTCTGGAGGATGAACTCGGCAGTTGCTCTATGCGGGGAGACGGATGCGAGACGGCCGTCCTGACAGAAGCCGGACTTAACCGGGCCAACGTACTGATAGCTACTACCAGCCACGATGAAGATAACCTGGCATCCTGCCAGGTTGCCAAACATCGTTTCAAAGTACCCAGGACTATTGCGCTGGTTAACAACCCTATCAACGAGAAAATCTTCAAGAAGCTCGGCATCGATGCAACTATTTCGGTCACCAATACTATCCTGGAGCACGTCGAGCAGCAGATACCTGCGCACTCGTTGATCCACCTGCTTACCATGAGCGGTCAAATGGAAGAGGTGGTAGAGATGACCATTACCAGGGAATCTCCCGCTATTGGTAAATCCATTGCTCACCTGAGGTTGCCGGCCGATACCACCATTGCCCTGCTTATGCGTGAGGGAGAACGACCAAGAATACCGGGAGTTGATGCTGTTCTCAAGGAAAACGACCGGGTTATTGTGCTCACCAGTTTGGATAGCGAAAGAAACCTCGAGAAGGCGCTCGTGGGCTGACCTTTGCGATATTAAACCGCCTTAAATCAATCCACTGATTGCCGGATCCTTTAAGCCTGCTTTAAGCTTTGCGTACATGGTTTCCAGACTCTCCGACAGAACGCGTGTATCAGCAAGAACCGTCATGAAATTGTGATCTCCGTTCCACCTGGGCACAACGTGTGTATGTATATGTCCCTCAACGCCGGCGCCCGCCACCCTGCCCAGGTTCATGCCGATATTAAATCCGGCAGGTTTAATCTTGGCGGTCAGCAGTCTCACACAAAGTTTAATAAGTTCAACCTGTTCCTTGCCTTCCGCAACACTCAAGTCCAGTATATTCCCTATGTGCCGATAGGGAGCCACCATCAAATGGCCGGGGGTATAGGGATAAGCATTTAAAATTATGAAGTTCGACTTACCACGGTACAGGATATAATTGCCTTTATCCTTTTTTTCATCAGGTTTATCACACAGTATGCAACCCTTTTCCTTATCGGTCTTCAATATGTAGGTTGCGCGCCAAGGCGCCCAAATTTTTTTCATTTCCGAATACCTCGAAACCTTAATTTTCCTATTGTAGCACGATTATTGACTTTACTGCTCAAGATTGATATCTTTGTCTTAATCAGATATGGCCGAATCGGATATAAGCTATTTTTCCAGGGGCAACGTCTCCGGGAGCCTTAAAAAAGAAGTCTCTGAGGTACTAAACGACCTTTACAAACGGTTTGGACAGCGTTCTCCATATAAAGTCGAAGTCTATACTTTCGATACCGAGGATAACCTCAACAGCTTCCTGCGCGAAGAGAAATTTAAACGGGGACTTTCCTTTAACACCATTGACGATGCCGAAGCGTGCACCTACGATGTGCTGCGCGGCTATCCGCGCCTGCTGATATGCAGCGATCGCATGACAAGATACAGCAAACAGGGAAGGGCCGGTGCTATCAGACACGAAGCTGCACACACCATCCTCCATGGTTCCCTGGAATACAACATCTTCCAGATACCTGACGACTGCCGTCATACAGCCATGGTAAAGGGCATTGATAACGAAAAACTGGAAGAGGTCTTTTTTCAACTATCTATGGGGGTTAAGGATTACGAGGCAACCAGGCTCCTTGTTGAGCACGAATTTATTAATTGCCAGTTTGCTTATGCATTGGAATGGATACAGCCCGTAGAAGACGATAGGACCGCCTGGAACATTTCAAAAACCAACAGGCAGACTCGTTTTGTCTACGAGAGCGCTCTCATGCGGCCTATCCTGTTTACCAACCCTCTGCTCTCTTTACCCAAATCAAAAAAAATACCGGACGAAGACCATGTTCAATTGGGTGCACGGATCGAGAACATGGTATCCATGCTGGGAGAGACCGAGGAAAACAAGGTGCTGCAGGTCGCCGGGTCGATAATAGATGCGCTTGTCGATGATACTCACAAAAATATCGATGCTGCCTTCCATCTGCTCATCAACCTCATTTAAAAATCATTTTTCAAGAGGCAGACTGACGTGAAATTCCACAACTCTATCAAATTATCGGATAACCTGTATTGTTATATCTGGCAGGGTATGGGTAACAATTGCAATACCTGTGTCTTGACCGGTATCCTGAAAGGCGACAAGCCCAACGTCGTCATCGATCCGGGGCATATTGTCAATGAAGCACGCGAGGACTGCCTGGGCAGCCTGGAAGCAGCTATGGTGTCCGATGGCATTAAAATTGAGGACACCGGCTTGATAATCAATACGCACAGCCATCCCGACCACTGCGAGGCCAACGACGCTGTTGCCCAGAAGAGCGGAGCATCGATTACCATGTCCGAGGAAGAGAATAAGTTCAGACTTACTACCGGACTGCAGATGTACGAGCTATTTGATATGGAACCCCCTCATTTCACTCCCCTGTTCTATTTAAAGGAAGGAAGCTTGGACCTTGGCAAGGACGGATTTAAGGTCAGTGTCATACTTACACCGGGCCATTCTCCAGGGTCTGTGTGCCTTTACCTCGAGAAAGAGAAGATACTAATTACGGGAGATGTCATATTTTATATGAGCGTGGGCAGGACCGATTTCCCAGGAGGAGACACCACACTTCTTGAAAAAAGCATCCAGAAGCTATCGCTTCTGGACGTGGAATATCTTGTTCCGGGCCACAATACAGAGCCCAAAGGAGTAATTCGCGGCAAGCAGCAGATACAACACAACTTCGAAGCGGTAAGGATGTTTTTCTAACGCCGGAGCCTACATGGAAATAGACGAGAAAATTAAATTTGTGATCGAACACACCCAGGTGCTCAGGTCGCCCAAACAGCAGTTGGCCACGTTCGGCATCACAAATATTTATTACTATATGATTACCGAGCTTATGCAGGAGGTCAATGTGGTAAGGGAGGGCAGAGTGGTATCTGCAAGGCCCAGAATAGTCACGCCCTCATACCTGATCAATTTGGAAGGCTTCAGCGGGCCAGCAAAACGGTATATTGAAATCATGTCAGAGTATAATCCCCGTGAACCGGGAATTCTTTACTCGTATAAAAATGAAAATACTGAAATGAATATTGTGTCACAACCGTTGCCCCAAGTCCTGGAAAGAATCAATCAGCGTATAGACAGCCGCAATGACCCGCTCAGCGCCATTATCAAAGGCGTGGAGGAAATGTGGGATGTCTCCTTAATAAAATTCACCTTCGAGCTAACCAGAGACTCAGCACAGCATAATTTTTTGGAGTTTTACGGACAGGGACGATTGGCTACCGATAAACAGGGAATACCCAAAGATGCCCGGGAAACTATCGAGGAGCTTTTTGAAATGTGCAGGAAGGACCCGTCTTTGGCCCCCGAGCTTGTAAGTGAACTCCAACGCTGGAACTTATGGCCGGAATATCAGGACCGTTTTCTGCGACTTTTCAAAAAACGTTGAGCTTTGGGAAGTAAAATCCGGTTCAGTTTATTAGAGAAAATCATTCTATTGACAATAGGGGGAAAGAGTTATATATTACTCCTACGTACGTTCTGCAATGAGAGGAGGATGATAAAAGGCTTGAGATCCCTGAAGGGATTTAATATTTCGTACGCCTGGTAATAAAATGGAGGAGATGCATATGTCGGAAAAAAGGATGCTCATACTTGACGCTGAAACAGTGCAGAAGATCGAAGAAAACCGCGGCGACATGAGCGTCTCCGAATTCATTAACTTTATTATCGACAGCCATTTTGAACGTACCAATAACTCACGAAACAATGACTTCGTCACCAGGGAAGAGCTGCACCAGTTCGAAGAGGGTATCAGGGACCTTTTGCGCAGCTTCCTGGAGTTTTTCCTTAGCTACGGTCTGGAGCTCGGCAAACAGCCGGTCAACGGAGAGCTTGATAAGTTGAGCATCAAACTGCAAGGGTTGAGTAAGACAATTAAAACCAAGAAATATTAGGCCTCCATATTCTCATCCGACAGCCCGCTATCCGCCTTCCTTTACGATATACTATACATTACCCTTTGATTTTCTTGAGCTTAACATCAGCCGGCAAACCGGATTCCGACGTGAAACTTTAGTACTAGTACCCACCTAAATTCCCCCCAATACCTATTGACATTCATATTTGGCAACCTGATAATGGGTTTTACAATTAAATTAATAGACAAAGGAAAATCGTATTAGTAGTAATTCAGAATATATAAAACGACGCTTCTTAGATCCCCGGCTGATACTGCGCCGGGGCCTCACCTTACTGGCGATGGCAGCAATTGGGATGTTGATCTATCTTCTGCTGTCATTCATAGGCCAATCGCTTTTCAACGTTGAAACAACTCCTATCGGCCTAGCGCTCAGCATCGGCATCGCCCTGTTAATAGCATGTGTGATTTATCAGACGCGCAATTTCGCAACCAGGCAAATTGACCGCCTTTTCTACCGTGACAGCTACCAGTATCGCCATGAGTTAAATGAATTCGCCAAGAAGCGCATTCGGGGATTAATCAGCCTGAATGAGTTGGGCACCGAATTGCTAACCCTGCTCTGCGGCGCCATCAAATGCAGGCAATCATATCTGCTGCTCCCGCGAGAGGATACAGGGGATTTTTATATACGTTTTGCTGTGCCGCTCAAAGAGGACAGGCCGTCACTTATTATTAAGAGAGACAGCCCCGTTATGCAGTGGCTGAGGACAAATAACAGTTATTTGTCCAAAGAAAGGCTGGAGGAGGCCCATGAATTCAAAGCCTTCTGGCAAGAGGAGAAAGAAAGCATAACCCAGCTTGGTATTCAATTGTTCTTTCCTACCGTAAGCCGCCGCAAAATCATTGGCGTCCTCGCACTCGGGGAAAAGATGGTCAAAGCGAAATATACCCGTGAGGACATAAGCCTGTCCGAAAGGGCTGTTAATGACGTGGCCACCAGCCTCGAAAAAGAGTATCTGTCAGACCAGCTTAAAAAACGGGAACAAGAACTTTCTATTATTAACAGGCTGGCGGGCGTCATATCATCCAGCCTCAACATACAGGAAGTATACGATGCCTTTGTCAAAGAGCTGAAGCAGGTCGTCGAGGCGGACTTTACGGCCATTGCATTAGTTGAGGAAAACGAAATATACTTTTCTGCCTTATCCACCGAGGTTGGCTCCGCTTGGCACACAGGCCAAAAAATACCCATCGGCGACACCGCCACCGAATGGGTGTTCCTCAATAAAAAACCTTATTATGAAAAAAATCTCTGTAAAAATAAGCAGTTCCGGAGCGGAGAAGAATTTATCAGCCGGGGCATCCAATCCATTTCTTACCTGCCGCTTATCAACAAAGGCGAAGTAATCGGTGTGCTCATTCTGGGAAGCAAGAAACCGGAGGCTTATAGCGCCGAGCAAATAACCCTGCTTGAACAACTTTCGGTGCAGATCGCGGCGCCCATTGAAAATAGCAGGTTATACGCCAAAGCCGAGGCTATAGCACGTGTAGATGCCATGACCGGGCTTTTCAACCGCCGATACTTCGACCAACGTTTGAGAGAAGAAATCGTTCGCCGCACCAATTACGGCGACACGTTTTCCCTGATCCTAATGGATATGGACAATTTTAAGAAATACAACGATACTTTCGGCCATATGGCAGGAGACCGTATCCTTGTCCTGGCCGCAAGGATTATCGAAGGCTCTATAAGGTCAACTGATATTGCTTTCAGGTACGGAGGCGATGAGTTCGTTATTATCCTTCCGAACGCCTCAGCCCTTGATGCTTTCAGCGTAGCGGAGCGCATTCGTGAAAAAATCGACTGTGAAATGTCTATAAAGCAACTGGACCTTTCGGTAAGCATTGGCGTTGCCTCGTGGCCCGGGGACGGATCAACCCTGGATGAGCTTTGCTACGCCGCTGATATGGCACTGTATTATGCCAAGCACACCGGTCAAAACAGGACTTCCATCGCCTCTAAAACGCTTTTCTCACTCAATGAGCCGGCCACGAACGTCAACAGCGAAGCCGACGTGCTGGCCACCATCTACGCCCTGGCAGCAACACTTGAGGCCAGGGACAAGTATACATATGGACATTCCCGCAGGGTCAGCCGTTATGCCGTTGCGACAGCCGAAGCATTGAATTTGCCGCCCGAGCAGGTGGCTATTATCAGCGCCGCTTCCCTCCTGCATGATATCGGCAAGGTTGGCATCCCCGATAATGTCCTTAACAAGAGCGGGAAATTGCTGGACGAAGAATGGGAGCTGCTCAAACAGCATCCCAAATTGTCCGCTACCATAGTCGGGCATATACCCAGCCTCAGCGCATGCCTGACCGCTGTTCGTCACCACCACGAGAGGTGGGATGGCACCGGCTATCCCAGCGGCCTAAAGGGCGAAGCTATACCTATTGAGGCCCGTATACTGTGTGTGACGGATGCCTTTGAAGCCATGATCTCGAACCGGCCTTACCGCGGCCCGCTGACCTTTAAACAGGCCATCGCCGAGCTGGAAACTTGTTCAGGCACACAGTTCGATCCTAACGTAGTGCGGGTCTTTATACCCATAGCCCTGTCGACAGACACGGACAACATCGAGTTGGAAACGCTGAAAAATTACCGCTGATCAGCCTGCGCCAGCACACAAATATTCCTGGAAAAATACTTTAAGGGCAACTTGTAAGCAGATTCAGGATATGCTTTCAACACCTTAAATCCGGCGGAACTGACCTGATGCTCTAACTCCGGATAGGTGTAAAGGTAATAATAGCGCAGTATTTCGCCGTCTTTAGTCTTCCACGGCACCATAGTCTCCCGGCCCTTATTCCAGAAGGCCTTCTGCCAGCGGTTCCATGCCGTAATAAATACCTCGCCGCCGGGCCTCATGACCCGTCTTAACTCCCTGAAGGCTGCTTTCCTTTCACTTACATCGCGCAGGTGATGGTAGGCGGCCACAGATACAGCCCAATCGAATGCCCCATCTTTAAAAGGCAGCCTGGCCGCGTCACCCACCATCAGGCCGGCGTCGAATTTAAACTTGGCGGAGTATTTAACAGCCAGGGCTATCATTTGCTCAGATGAGTCCAAACCCCAGAGTTCGAATTTATCCTTAAAGGGCAGGAAATCGGGGCCGTGAGCGCAGCCTATATTCAGCAGCCGGCCGCTTCCCCATCGCCGGGCCACCTCTTCCAGCTCCCGCTTAAAGCGCGTCCAATGCCTCAGCCGGTACCAGCTTTCCGCTATCTCGTCGTACGTGTTCAATCAGCGTTTACCTTTGTGACCGATTATGCAATTTGCTAAACTGTCAAAGTAGATCAAATATAGCATAACGATTGCCATGAATCACGCCGTCAGGAAAATCTCGCGCACAATATCCGGTGTTACGCCCGTGGCCGTAATGGCCAAAGCTACGCATTGCCCCGGCTCGTGTGTATTTTGTCCCACCTACGAACAGGCCCCTAAAAGCTATACGCCGGAATCCCCGGCGGTGTTACGCGCCCTGGCCTGCGATTATGATGCCAAAAAACAGGTGGACCTGCGCCTTAAAGCGCTGTCGCTTATGGGGCACCCCGCCAATAAGGTCGAGCTCATCATTATGGGAGGCACCTTCCCGGCCTGCCCGCCCGATTACCAATATAGCTTCATCAAGTCCTGTTACGATGCCCTGAACGGCTGTGACTCCCGGGACCTCGAGGAAGCCAAAACCATCAACGAAACGGCCGTGCACAGATGTACCGGCCTGTGCATTGAAACCCGGCCGGACTGGTGCGGCGAGGATGAAGTCAAGCGCATGCTGGAGTTCGGCGCTACCCGCGTCGAACTGGGCGTTCAAACGCTGGATGACGATATATACCGCCTGGTTCGCAGGGGTCATACCGTGGCGGATGTTATCAAGGCCACCAGGCTGCTGAAAAAATACGGGTTAAAGGTCTACTACCACTGGATGCCCGGGCTACCCGGCTCCACATCGGAACATGACCTGGCCATGACGCGCCAGCTTTTTGAAAATGACTGTTTCAAACCCGACGGCCTGAAGCTTTACCCCACACTGGTGGTAGCCGGCACAGAGCTTGAGAAGTGGTACAGGGAAGGCACCTATGCGCCTTATACCATGGAAGAAACCGTAGAGCTTTTAACCGGCATGAAAAGCCTGGTGCCTAAATATGTGCGCATATCCCGTGTTATGCGTGATATACCCACCAAATTCATCGTAGCGGGATGCAAAGACCTGGCGCTGAGGTCGTCCGTCAGAGAGGCTATGAAGGTAAAAAATTTACAGTGCGCCTGCACTCGCTGCCGGGAGTACGGGCACAGGCTTCGCGACGGATGGAAAATAGGTAAACCGGCGCTACAGAAATACGAATACACCGCATCCGGCGGCAGGGAGATATTCCTGTCGTATGAAGACGAAGGCGGCACTCTCTTCGGACTGCTGA
>JBEKVW010000017.1:0-30839 GCA_049513695.1 Dehalococcoidia bacterium
CTGAATGAAAAATATGCCCGCGATTTCTTAGGAAGTACAGGCCTGGCAGCGCGCTACCTTTTCGATATGGTGAGCGCCAAGACCGACCCATTGGGGCCCGATAATCCTCTCATACTGATGCCCGGGCTGTTCAACGGTACCAGCGGGCCCAGCGTAAGCCGCTGGGGAGGAGCGACCGTTTCCCCCTACACCGGACACTATGGCGATGCTAATGCAGGCGCATGGTTCGGAGCCGAGTTCAAGAATGCCGGTTACGATGGCATTATACTTAAAGGTAAATCCCCCAAACCGGTTTACATTTTCATCCGGGACGGTGTGGCGGAGATTAAGGATGCCGCTCACCTGTGGGGTAAGGACACTTATAAGACGCAGGAAGCGATCAAAAACGAGCATGGCGATAACCGGGTGCAGGTAGCATGCATCGGGCCGGCCTCCGAGAATCTCGTGCCTTTCGGCAACATCATGTCGGAATGGGGACATTGCCTGGGGCGGGCGGGCCTGGGCTGCGTGATGGGCTCTAAAAAAGTCAAGGCCGTAGCCGTGCGCGGCAAGTTGAAGATCCCGATGCAGGATCCCGAGAAGTTCCGAGAAGCGGCAAAAAAGGCCATGGATGAGGTAAAAGAAGGTTTCCTTAGCCTGATCATGCATGAGACCGGGACTGCGGGGTGGGTCGATTCCGCCATCAGCTACGGCGATGGGCCGACCAAATATTACACGGCGGCTACCATGCCGGAGGCGACCGATATAAGCGGCGTAACGCAACTGGAGAAGTACCAGACGAGCAACACTGCATGCTACGGTTGTCCCATACGCTGCCGCAAGGTGCTGCAAATAAAAGAGGGCAAGTATTTATATGATAAAGTGGAAGGCCCCGAATATGAAACGGTGATGGCCTGGGGTCCCATGCAGGGGCTGGTACTCGACATGTCCACTTCGGTATATTTCAATGAGCTAACTAATGCCTATGGTTATGATTCCATAAGCAGTGGCGCCAGTGTCGGCTACGCCTATTATCTGTATGAACTGGGGGTAATAACTGAAAAGGATACGGGCGGGCTGAAGCTCAATTGGGGTAATATCGATGCTGCCATTAAACTGGCGCATCTCATAGGCAAGAACGAGGGCTTCGGCAAAATACTGGCCGGCGGGACCAGGCGTATGGCGCAAAAATTCGGCCGTCCTATCGGGGAAGCCGTTCAGTGCAAGGGCCTCGAGTTTCCCATGCATGAACCCAGGGCGTACCATTCGATGGCGCTGGTTTACGCCACAGCTCCGCGCGGCGCCGATCATAATAAGAGCGATGCTTATCAGGTGGACGGAGGCACAGGCCATTTTGACCTCGGTCTTAACGCTGGCGACCGCTGGGATAACGATAAGGCTGCCATGGTGGAAAAAAGCCAGAATTTCAGGGCGCTGACCGATTCACTGGGCATATGCCATTTCTGCATGCTGCCCTTTGCCAGCATGGTTGACATGGTCAATGCTGCTACCGGCTGGAATACCGATGTTGACCAGCTACTCAAGACGGGCGAGCGCGTCTTCCAGTTGCAGCGGGCGCTTTCATGCAAGCTGGGTATTTCAGCCAAGGATGATGTAATGCCTGAGCTTGCACTCAGGCCCATCCCGAACGGCGGGCAGGAAGGCCATGTGCCCGACCTGAGTAAGATGCTGCCCGAATATTACGGCATACGTGAGTGGAATAAAGTCACGGGGAAGCCGTCAAAAAGCCGGCTGGAAAGCCTGGGGATGGCGGAGATAGCAGCCTCGATCGCCGCACAGTAGACACGACCCTGATTACAATTGGGCGTTATATAGCCTTGAAATGCCTGTGGAAGGCTCAATACGGCAGTCTGGTTGAAGTTAAACGGGCTTGTTCTTTTAAGAAGGCTACGATTTATTAATGCCGCGGGCCAGCGCTACTGCCATATCCTGGCACAGGTCTGAGTACTCTTCCAAGGTATAGTAGCCCCGCATAAACAGTCCTTTCAGAATCCATTCATGACAAAGCAGTTCTATGCTGTAAGCGGTAATTCGTAAATCTCTGAATCTAAAGCATCCCTCTTTTTTGCCTTTTTCTAGGATTTCTTCAAAATACCCGATAGCACGAAATTCTGCATGTATAATCGCCCTCAATTGGTCCTGGCTTAGATATCTAACCGTATCGTACCAGAACATAATTAACTTATTCCGGCGGTTGATCCAGTATAAATATTCCAGTACGGCCTTTCTGAGGGTATTTTCAAGGGTGCTGACGAGCATCTCCTTGTGTATTACCTTTTCAATTATGTCGAGATCGCTGTTATGGATTTCGCAAAACATCTGAGGGAAATCATTTTTCGACTTAATGTAATAATAGAGGGTCCCGACGCTCATGCCGCAGGCCTCGGCCAGCTCCTTGGTCGTCGTCTGCATGAACCCCTTTTTAAAGAAAAGGTTAGCTGCTACCTCGGCAATGTGCCTCCTCTTGGCAACAGCGCTTTTTCTCTTTCTGTTTTGCTTGGAGCTGGTTTCTATAGTGCTCTTTACCTTAGTCATTCTACAATCCCGGAATTATACACAAATCGTCAGCATTATATAGGAAACGCCCAACCGGCTCAATTATTTAACGTGTTTTCATCAATTTTTCAATTTAATATTGCTTCATACGGCTTGACAATAATTTCCCGTTAATGTTAAAGTAGCCTCCGCATAATAAATCGAGCAATCAGTCGACTTTCCAACAAGATAGTTCTAATATAAATTTTTTAGGAGGTTCAAGGTATATGCGGAAATGGCATGGGATTACAGCAGTTCTGGTCGTTATCGCGACCGTGCTGGGCATTGTTGCCTCGGCATGTGCGGGAGGCGGAGAAAAACCGGCGCCTCCGGTGTCCACCGGGCCCATCATCTACAAGATGGGATGCCCAACGCCGCTAAGCGGCCCTGCGGCACCCTGGGGTCAGGCCGGGCACGATTTTTATCAAAAATGGATCCAGTTGTTTAATCAAGCCGGTGGTTTCAAAGTAGGGGACACTACCTATAACGTTACATTTACTGAAGTAGACGATGAAAACACCCCCGAGGGCGGCGCTGCGGCAGCCAAACAGCTTATCTTCGGCGATGGCTGCCAGGCGATAGTTGCTTACTGGAGCTGGGGCATGCCGGCGGTACAGGCGGTAACCACGCCCGCCAAAGTCCTCCTGTTAACCAGGACGGGCAACGAGGCTGTGCCTCTGGCAGAAGGCGGTATATATGATCCGGCAAAGTATCCGTACACTGTATTCGCCAATCCTTCTCACGAACAGATTATCTCCGACTTTAAGGCCATCGCAAAAGCGTATCCGGGCAAAATGATCGGCATTGAAGACTCGACGCTGGGCAAAGGCCCGGGCTGGGACGTCGTTGACAAGACGCTGGATGCGGCGGGCATCAAGTATCACCATGAGTGGTATACACCCGCGGCCACCGACTATACTCCTTACATCACCAAGTTTAAGGAAGCCGGCTGCGGTGTTATCTACAACGCCGGCGACATCGGCGCAGCTTTTGATACTGCCAAGCAGCGCTGGGATATGGGCTACAAAGATATCATATGCGGGGTTGCCGGACCCTGTGTCGACCCGGCCGTATACAACGCTGTCGTGGGTTACGATGCTTCACAGGGCTTCATCGATCAGTACTTTGGAATCTGGGATTACAAAGAGACCAAGATAGATCCCGCGATCTTGGCCATGGCCAAGCAGGTAAATGATGACGTGGCCAAAGATACTGGTGCTCCGGTTGTCTATACAGGCTGGATTGGCTGGATGCCCTCGCATATGTTGATTCTCACGCAGGCGATGACAAAAGCCGGGAGCACTGATCCCGATGCCGTCATGAAAGCGATCCAGGGCGGAACTTTCACTACGACCACGGGCACCTATACGATGTCAGGCGCCAAGACCTATGGCTCCCCGATAGTTTTCGGCACCCCGGGCGCTCTCTCGCAGATCAAGGGCGATAAAGAAGTCTATCTCTCCGAGTCACCCTGGACTCCTCTGCCCTAGTAGCACTTAAGAATTATAAGGAGAAATGGTATGCCCCCTGCTGGAATATGGATCGATGGACTGGTCCAGAGTAGTACATATATAACCATGGCGTTCGGCATGGTGCTGGTATTCAGCATCCTGGGAATATTGAACTGGACGCATGGGCAGTACTACATGATTGGCGCAGTCATCGTTTACTACGGAGTGACAGCAGCGGGCGTACCGTTTCCATTCAGTATGCTGGTAGTCGGTCTGATCATCGCAGGCCTCGGTATGCTGGTCAAGAAAGTCATTATCGACCGTGTTTCGGGTGATTTATATGTAGGTGCGGTCACGCTGGCTCTGATCTTCTTTTTTGAGGGCCTGGCCAGCATGCTCTTTGGCATGCAGGATAAAGGCCTTGCCAATGTGCTGCCCGGCTCTCTCGATTTGGGTACTTTCAGCGTCAGCTACCAGAAAATTGCCGTAGTCGGTTTCACGCTGGTAGTTCTGATAGCCATGTATATCGTGCTGAACCGCACCAAAATCGGTTTGTCCATACGGGCCGTCGCACAGGAACCAAGGGCGGCCAGTTTATACGGCGTTCGTGTGGAACGTGTTTCATTGTTAGTTATGGGCATCGGGTGCATGCTGGCTGCATGGGCCGGCTGCATAATGGCCCCTGTTTACGCCATTAATCCCTTCATTGGGCGTATGCCCATGATTTTTTCACTGCTGGCCATCGTCATTGGTGGTCTGGGTAGTCTGAGCGGTGCAATTATCGGCGGACTCATCCTGGGTTTCCTCAACAGCGTCATGACCTATTATATTTCATATTATTCTGAGGTTGTTTTGTTTGTGCTGGTGATTATCCTACTGCTGGTCCGGCCGCAAGGACTATTCGGAGCTGCCTTGAAATGAACGTATGGTTAAATAGATTCAGGACATACGACTGGAGAAATATGTGGCCCAAAGTAGTGGCCGCTGTTCCCGTCATCATTTTTCTCCTTATCCCCGTTTTCACCCAGGGTGAAATCGTCCTCAATATGCTGATATTAAGCGGCATCTGGGCTGTGGCGGCGATGGGTTTCACATTGATTTTGAGGACCGGGCAGTTCAGCCTGGGCCAGGCCGCCTTTATGGCTATCGGCGGATATACATGTGCAATTCTTACTGTAGTATTAGGCTGGCCGTGGTGGTGGGGATTTCTATTATCGGGCATTGTCTCGGGTTTAATAGCCATGCTGATCGGCTCAGTGGTTCTTCGGGTCGGAGGTATTTATTTTTCAATCATCACTCTGTCGCTGACGGAGGTCATCAGGATAATAGCTCAACAGTGGGAATCGGTGACTCATGGATCAAGGGGTTTGATAACTACACCGCCGCCAAATATCGATCTTGGCCCGCTTCACATCAATTTCATGGCCAATTCCGTTCCATTTTATTATTTGACCCTCATACTTGTGGCGGTAACCGGCCTGGTTTTTTGGCAGATAGGGAAAACGCGAATGGGCGGCACGTTCTACGCCATGCTCGCCAATCAAACGCTTGCCGAACACGAAGGCATTCATTTGATGAGATACAGGGTGATTGCTTTTACCCTGGCCGGTGTATTCGCCGGGTTCGCTGGCGCCATTTATGCCAACTACCTGACCGTGATTTCGCCGCTTATATTCGGCCTCTGGCAGTCGATACAGATAATGATGATGAGCATCGTGGGCGGCATGAGTTCACTGGTAGCCGGCCCTATAATCGGCTCGACGGTGCTTTATATACTCGGCATCCAGTTGTCGAGGCTGCCGATTTACGGCATTTCGCAGTTGCTTTACGGAGCAGTAGTCGTACTCGTGCTGATATTCCTGCCCAAGGGTACCGGGCTTATCGACCTCTGGCCCAGAATATGGCGCAAGATATACAGAGAGGTCGAGGACTACGAAATACCCGGTGAAACCCGGCAGGAAGATTAATAAATCAGGGAATTGAAAACGATGGCCTTTTTAGAATTGGATGATGTCACCAAACTTTTCGGTAAGCTGGCGGCCGTTGAGGACGTCAGCTTTAACGTAGACCAGGGTGAAGTCCTGGGAATAGTCGGACCCAACGGCTCAGGCAAGACTACCCTCATAAATTTGATTTCGGGCTACTATAAGCCGACACGCGGGACGATCTCTTTTATGGGCAAAAAGATCTCAGTGTTGAGGCCCGATGAGATAGCCAAATTGGGGCTGGTCAGGACCTTCCAATCGAATGTGCTTTACGAAAAAACGACTTTGGTACAGAGCATGTTAATGAGTTCCCGTTTGCAGTATAAGACCAGCGACATTGAGTCATTTATGGAAACAAAAAAATATAAAGACGAGCACGAAGGTGTGGTGGGGAATGTTCTCCAGACATTACAGTTGCTCGACCTGTTTAACGAGACTTTCAGGCCGGCGTCCGTGTTGTCGCACGGGTACCAGAGGATGCTGGGCATCGCCCTCGCACTGGCAGCCAATCCCAAGGTGCTTCTTCTGGATGAGCCGACTACCGGCATGAACTATGAAGAGGCTCAGTTCGTGGTAGAAAATATAAAAAAAATCAATGAGCAGGGCATCACAGTATTGCTGATCGAACACAATATGAAGGTCCTGCTGGATGTGGCCACCCGTGTGATCGTCCTCAGTTTTGGCAGTAAGATTGCTGATGGTAACCCTCACGAAATGATGAATAAACCGGAGGTCATCGAGGCCTACCTGGGAACGGAGACAGTATAAATCATGCTGGAACTGAAAAGCATTCTTGTCAAATATGGAAAAACTATAGCTGTCAGGAAGTTATCATTATCTGTGAACGAGGGGGGTTTTATTACGATCCTGGGCGCCAACGGGGCGGGCAAGTCCTCGACCCTTAATGCCATCAGCGGCGTTGTCAAAATCAGGGGGGGCGAGATAGATTACAAGGGCGAGAAAATAAATGGCCTGAAGCCGGGAGAAATAGCCGCCAGAGGTATTATACAAATACCCGAAGGCAGGAGGCTTTTCCCACTCATGACGGTTGAGGAAAACCTGAAGATGGGAGCGTACCTGCAAAAAGACAAGCAGAGGATAAAGGAAGCCCTGGAGAAGGTATTTGCCCTCTTCCCGGTACTAAAAGAAAAAATGCACGCCAAAGGACGTGAATTGAGCGGCGGACAACAGCAGATGGCTGCCATCGCCCGCGGAATGATGGCATTGCCCGAAGTCCTCATGTTCGATGAGCCGTCCCTGGGATTAAGCCCTTTGCTGCGACAACAACTTGCGGAAAAAATCAAAGAGATCAACCGTGACGGCGTCACCCTCATTCTGGTCGAGCAGAATGCACGGATGGGCCTGATGCTGGCCAATTACGGTTACGTCCTGGAAAACGGCGACTTGACGCTGCAGGGTAAAACATCCGACCTCATGCAGGACGATAACGTTAAGAAAGCCTACCTCGGGGTATAAATTCTAATATTTATCAAGCTCAACTGAAAAGATACCTTCAGCACAGTCAGAAAAGTTGCAACCCATTAACCCATTGTCCCGCTGTAATCTGTAGTTTTTGATTCTCCTTTTGCGTACCCGGCTCCTTTCCTTCTGCGCCTTTACCCATAGTTAGCCTGCATCCAGTCGACATATATTAACTAAGAGGAACAAAAAATCGGTCTGTAGACGCGCCTGCGAGGCGTCCGTGAGCGTGAACGCCTCGCAGCTTGGGAGGACTTGAAACAAGGACCGCTTAAATCAATACAATAAAGCGATCCCGCATCCTGCTATTAATGAAATATCGACCGATTAGTCGGTCTAAACCTCATTAAAGCGAGTTTAACATCAAATTTTATTAGTGTCAAGAAGCCAGTCGCGTATAGGGGTTATGATCTTAAACTCCCAATAAGGGATAAGAAGCCTGGAAGAAATGTAACGAAGCAGTGGCAGCGAATGAACTTTAGAGAAAAAATAACCGGCATATGCGGATCATCCGCATATGCCGGTAAGCAGATCGTTTATTTTATTTCGATTTCTCTTCTTCCTGGAGGGCCCTGCGCAATACCTTGCCGACCATGGTCTTGGGGAGGTCTTTGCGGAACTCATAGAACCTGGGTACCTTGTAGCCGGTCAATTTCTCCCTGCAGAACTTCTGCAGTTCGTCGGCCGTTACCTCGCACCCCTCCTTGACGACTATCCAGGCTTTGACAGCTTCGCCCTGGCGCGGGTCGGGGATGCCTGCCACGCAGGCTTCGGCTACCATAGGATGCATCATAATGATATCCTCAACATCGCGTGGCCAGACCTGGAAGCCGCCGCATTTGATGAGGTCTTTCTTCCTGGACGTGATGAACAGATAGCCATCTTCGTCCAGATGGGCGATATCACCGGTGAAGAGCCAGCCGTCGCGCAGGGCGTCGGCGGTCTCCTCCGGGTTTTTCCAGAACCCCTGCATCAATTGAGGAGCCTTTATAACGAGCTCGCCGTCTTCACCGATCGGGAGCTCCTTAGTACCTGTTTCAAGGTCCACAATCTTGAAAATGACATCCGGATAAGGGCAGCCGACAGATCCTTGCTTCCATTTGCCATGAGTAGGAGTGCAGCACCCTGCTATCGCCGATTCCGTCATACCGTAGCCTTCGACCACAATTCCATGTGGGTCAATAATCTTTTCAGTTGCCGCCCTCGTTTCAGTCATGAGGGGAGCGGCACCCGAAGTTACACGGTTAACCGACCTCAGGTCATCTGGTTTGCGGTCGGGAGAATTGAGTATGGCTATCAGCATGGTGGGAGTGGCGGAAATGCTGACAATCTTCTGGTCCCTGATCGTCTCGATAACATTCTTGATATCGCGTGGGTTGAAAACCAGCACCTGGGGCATATGCGCCATGAGATACACGCCGAAACCGACGAATGCGCCGAAGGCGTGGAACATGGGCAGGTTGGCCAGCATCTTATCTTGGTATTCGATCGTACGCGATTTCCACCAGGCATACTGCTGCATCCCTATAATCACTAGGTTATGGTGCCTATGCATTACGCCCTTGGGTGCGCCTGTCGTACCTCCGCTGAAGAGAATGAGGCCGATGTCATCTTTGGTTACTTTGACCGCCGGGCGGGCCTTGCCCTTGTTTTTCTCAATCAGGTCGCTCCACCATAAATCGCCCTCCTCCAGCTTGACGGTCCCGGCCGCTTCGTTCTTTATGGGCGATACCGCGTAGGTATCCAGATCGGTGACAATCATCTTGCGCAACTTGGTTTTAGGCTGGAAGCCTTTGATCATCGCGTACCACAATGAGGTTACTATGGCTACCTCGGCATCCACGACCTCTATAGCATGCTGAAGCTCGAAGGGAGTGTAGAGCGGGTTGAGCGGGACCACAATGGCTCCGGCCTTCCAGATGGCAAAGTAAGCCACGAAGGACTGAGGGCAATTGAGGAAAAGCACGGCTACCCTGTCGCCTTTTTTAACGCCATTTGCAATGAGCGCATGTGCCAGGGCATTGCTGTGATCTTCAAGCTCTTTGTAGGATAATTCCCTGTTCATGAAAATGGCCATGGGATGCGCCGGCTTCTCTTTCGTATAGTCTGCCAGAAGGTCCATCACGGTAATATTTGGATAGGGCTCCAGAGTATGAGGTACATCGGGGTCGTAACTTTTGAACCAAGGATAGTCTTTCATAAATCCTCCCTTATTTAATATGATTAGTTGTTTGTAAATGCTTAAAGCCGGATCGATTCAACTTCTGAACCATAACGTATGTTGTATTCATGTGTAGTAAAAAGATTTACGCCCTGGCTAAAAAGCCAACTCACACATCTCCCCAACCATTGCGCGAGCCGTACTCTATCACTAATGGGAAATTACTGTCAAGCTTTGCCCCGCCATAAATTTAGGTACAAAATGCGATGGTTTTTGAGTATAATTTCTTTCAGAGTCTATCTTTCCTGACTAGCTTAAGTTAGTAACAATGCAGAGAGCAAGAGTGGGACTATTATGAGGGTATTGCTTATAGCTATGCCGGATACCATCAGCGCGCTGGACGCCGTTATGCATATGCCCAATCTCGGACTGTGCTCGATAGCAGGCAACCTGAAGGGTAGCGAAGTAAAGATAGTTGACCTGGCATTTCACAATAAAAACATAGCCAGCTTCATCCGCCGTATCGTCCGTGAGTTTCGCCCGGAACTCGTAGGGCTTAGCGGCATGAGTTTTCAATACGATAGCGCACGCAGAGCTGCGCAAATCTGCCGTTCACTTAGTCCCGGGGCAATAATCGTCCTGGGGGGATATCATGCTTCGTTGATGTATGAAGAGATCGGGTCCGGCGCCGACGCAGAGCTCTTTGACTTCATAGTCAGAGGAGAGGGCGAAATAACCTTTCAGAGGCTTGTGCAGGAACTGGATACCGGGAATAGGGAGTTTGAATTTATACAGGGCCTTTCTTTCCACAAAGACGGCAGGTTTCAGCATAATCCGCCGGCGCCGCTGGTAAACCTGGATACCCTCAACCTTCCCGATCGTACTTGCCGTGTACTGGACGGCGCCCGTTTCTTGGGGCAGCGTTTCGATTGTATTGAAACGTCGCGTGGCTGCACTATGGGCTGCAAGTTCTGCAGCATAGCCCATATGTACGGACGTTCCATCCGTTTTTTTGCTTTGGAGCGTGTCATTGCAGAGCTTAAAGGGCTTAAGCAGCGTGGTGTAGAGGGGGTCTTTTTTGTCGATGATAATATCACCCTGGATGTGCAGCGGCTGAAAAACTTATGCGATCTGATCGTCGGCGAGAAACTCGATTCTATGTCGTATGTCATCCAGGCCAGCGTTAAAGGGATCGCCTCGGACCCCGAATTGGCCAGTCGGCTGAAGAGCGCGGGATTCAGGTGGGTGTTTCTAGGCATCGAGAGCGGGATAGCGAGGAACTTGGAATCTATGGGCAAGGCTGGCGTATTTAATAACACACGGCGCGCTGTGTCGCTGCTGAAGGAGCAGGGAATAGGCGTTTTTGGAGGTTTCATCGTAGGCAATCCGGATGACAGACGTGAGGATATCCGCTCCACCTACCGGTTTGCGCTGGATTTGGGCGTAGACCATCCTATCATGCAGTGCATGACGCCTTATCCCAAGACGGAAATTCGTGAGCATCTTCTTTCTGAAAGCCTTATCACCAACCGCGACGATTTCAGCCTGTACAACGGGTTTATCTGCAATGTACGCACCAGACATATGAGCAGCCGGGAGCTTACGATGTCCATGTTCTGGGAAGGCCTGCGTTTATACTTTCATCCGCGCTACCTAGCCAAAAGCCGTTTCTGGCGGTACCGACCTTCACTCTGGCCTTCGCTGGTGGCTAATAATTTCAGTTATCTTATAGGAGCGGCCAGGGGCAGGATATTCGCTTCGCGCCATAGCTGGTAGTTTAAATCGGTTCCTTTGCGCGGCATCCGTTCAGCGGGCTATACTAATAAAGCACTTTTATTTATAGGATTGCTAGAAGGGGAGTTCCTATGAAGAAAATGGTCCGGTGTAAGGCATGCGGTTATATTATGGAGGAGGCCAAGCTGGGAGATGTTTGCCCGGCCTGCGGTGCGCCTCACGTTTCATTCGAGCCATATACTGATACAATGGGTGAAAGCCGGCGCAGGCTTCTCAATTTGGATCTTCACCCCATAGCAGTACATTTTCCAGTAGCGTTTACAGTGTCTATCCTGGTATTCACTTTGGCCACCCTCATTTTCACAGGCCAGGCAGAAGACCTTCTCGTCTACACCACTAAATTGCTGGTCCTTTTTTTGCCCCTTGTGGTGCTGTTGGCCTTTCTGGTGGGCCTGCTGGATGGGAAGACACGCTTCCGCAAAATCGGTAATTCACATATTCTCAAGACCAAGATAGTGCTGGGTATTATCCTGTTTGTACTATCGGTAGGCCTTGCACTGGTAGTCTGGTCCAAGGGGTTCGTTGATCCTGTATATACTGTATCATCCATCGTGATAGATGTCGCAGTGTTGGTCTGCATTGTAGTTTTGTCCTTATTGGGCACGAGCATATCCAATGCTGCTTTCCCGGGTAAATAGGCGATGGAAGCTGCTGCACTTGATTTAGCCCGTGCACAATTCGCCGTCACCACGATCTTTCACATGATATGGCCTCTGCTAAGCATAGGGCTCAGCCTGATGATGGTGATCATGGAGGTTTTATGGCTCAAAACCAACAATGAAATATATTACCGGCAGGTGCGCTTCTGGTCCATCATCTTTATCATGGCCTTCGGGATCGGCGTGGCCAGCGGCGTCCCCCTGGAACTGGAGTTCGGCACCAACTGGTCGCGTTTCTCCACGGTAGCCGGGGATATCTTCGGCACTATCCTGGCTTTCGAAGCATCGATGTCCTTCGCTCTGGAAGCCGCTTTCCTGGCTGTGTTTTTCTTCGGGTGGGACCGGGTACCCAGGGGAGTTCACCTGCTATCTAATATTATGGTAGCTTTCGGAGCTTCTCTTTCGGCTTTCTGGATCATGTCGGCCAACTCCTGGATGCAGACCCCCGCGGGCATACAGATGCAGGGAGGGAAAATGGTGATCACCAATTACCTGCAGGCCGTCTTTAATCCAGACCTACCCATTGCCTTTATACATATCTGGGTGGCCAGTGTAGAAACCACGCTTTTCTTTGTGGCCGGTATATGCGCCTGGTATATCCTGCGCAAGCAGAATATTGACTTCTTTCTTAAAGCCTTCAAGGTTATGGTTGTCATAGGCATCCTGGTTGCCCCTTTGCAGGTCTTCCTGGGCGATGCTTCGGGCCTGTCAGTGCTCAAGAACCAACCTGCCAAGGCGGCGGCTATGGAAGCGAACTGGATCACCAATCCGCCTGATACCAGCGCATCGTGGGTAGCCATAGCCTGGCCAGACCAGGCAGCGCAGAAAAACGTCTGGGAAGTTAAAGTGCCTTACATGTTGAGTTTGCTCAGCGATCGTTCAGTGACAGGGCAGGTTATAGGGCTGCAGGACTTCCCTCCAGGTGACCAGCCTCCGGTCACCCTGCCGTTCTATGCCTTCAGGGTCATGGTGGTGCTGGGTATTTTTATGGTCTTGCTGATATTGTGGTCGTTATGGAAATGGTACCGCAAGAAGCTGCGTACAGAGGTCGCCCCGCAAAACAGGATATTCTGGTTCTTCTGGCTCTATGCTCTCCCGGCGGGTTTCATAGCTACGGAGTGCGGCTGGATAGTGCGCGAGATGGGCAGGCAGCCCTGGATTATCTACGGTATCCTGCGCACCAGCGACGGCGTTTCCCCGATCGGCGTCGCCACGGTTGCCACCAGCCTGGCATTCTTCATCCTGATTTATCTTTTACTGCTGGGACTGTTCGTGTATTTCACACGTAAGATACTGATCAAGGGGCCGGATTTAACCAGCCCGTTGCCCGGCCAAAGAGCATCGAGTCCTCCGTCGGAATACGGCGCCGGTTACGGGGATAAATGATCTATGGAAGCCTTTCTGCCGTTGATCTGGTTCTTCATCATGGGAGTCACGCTGGTATTGTTCATCATACTGGATGGGGCCGACCTGGGCATCGGAGTGTTGTCCCTGGGAGCCACGGAAGCGCGACGTGCCACCCTGCTCGATGCTATTGGCCCCCTATGGTATGCCAATGAGACCTGGCTAGTAATTGCCGACGCCATCATGTTTGGTGCTTTCCCGCGAGCTTACAGCGTCATTTTCAGCTCGATGTATATCCCTGCCATGATGCTCATCTTCGGCCTCATGTTCAGGGCCGTTTCCATTGAATTCCTTGACCACTCGCAAAACAAACGGCTGTGGGGATACTGTCTGGGCGCAGGCAGCCTGCTGGCCATCGTGGGTCATGGGTTGCTTCTGGGAGGGCTGCTTACCAATATCAACGTAGCCGGCGGCTCATTTGCCGGCGGCCCCTGGGACTGGCTAAATCCCATGTCCATTTTAATTGCTATGGGGACTGTAGCGGGCTATATCATGCTGGGCGCATCGTTCTTGGTCAATAAAGTTAGTGGAGATACCGGGGCCGGCAATTGGCGCGTATTGCAGGCCAGCTCCTGGGTGGCGTACGGTTTTTTTGTTTTGGCGGTAATCTTGATTCCGCTGGTGCGTACCCCTACCTCCGAAATGTGGATTCGGCAGTTGTTACGCGCTATTATTTCCGGCCGATATCAGTACATCTACATTATTCCTGCTCTATTGCTGGTAGCCATATTCGGGTTCGTTATGATTTTCTTCAGCTCAGCCCGGCGGACCGATACAAAGGCACCCTATGTGTGGAGTATCGTGCTGCTTTTGAGCGTTGCTGCTGCTATCATAGCCGTGATATTTCCCTTTTTGATACCATTTTCGATCACCATAAACGATGCAGCCTCCTCCACGACATCCCTGATTTTCATGCTGTATGGAGCGGGCGCTGTGCTCCCAATAGTAATTATTTACAATTTATACGTACGCAAAGTTTTCGGCGGCAAGGTCAAGGGGAAAGAAAAACAGTCTGGATACTAGGTTTGGGGTCTATTTGCCGGTTACTGTACCGGCGCCATAGTTGTGCCGTCAACGCGTATCATCCAGTTCACCTTGCTTCTATCGGTATACCATACGGAGTTGGGGTAGAAATGTTCCATGGATATGATCGAAAGGTAGGGTGGTTTGCCCTGCGCCAGGTCTGAATGTTCGTTAACGATACTATCATCCACACCTATCTGAATCCCATGGTGCATACTCATGCTGGTATATAAATATATAAAGAATTTTCCGGTCAGGTCTATCGGTGGAACATCGAAGTCCACCCATTCAGGCGGGCGGTAGGGGAAAGCCCCCTCCACAGGGAATTTGGCGGCGTTATATGCAATGTTATAGAGTACAGACTTCATATTGCTACCAAGGATCGATATCTCGAAATTCTTGCCTTCCCAGGCAGTGCCGTAAATCCCGCCGCAGATCCGTACCTTATCGATGGTGAAGCCCTCATCAGGCGCAGTGAAGTCGATGAGGAAACCCCCGTTATTTCCGGCCCACAGGGCGTCTTTGGAGGTGCCGTTATCGTATTTAAGTTCCACCTCTTTTTCCGCTATGGCAGTGACGGTAAGCGGGCTGCTTGAACCCCCCAGTTTTACCGAGTATTTGCCCGGATCATTCAATGTAAAAATAAAGGTCGCCGTCTTGGTGGAGCCAGGCTGTATGGTGACGAGTTTGCCCTGTATTTGCTTGCTGTTTACCGTCAGCGGACCGGAAAAATTGCCCGGCATACTGCCTATATTGGTAACCTGGGCGGTAACTGTGACTTCCTCCCCCGTAAGTGCCTGCGAGGGCTGCACCGACATGGATATCACCTCGAAATTGGCCGGCGTTTCCGCCTGCTGAGGGGCGCAGGCCAGCAAGCATGTTGCTATGGCGGCGGCAATTAATGCAGGAGAACAGGTTTTAACTGAGCGACGCATAGTTAATCGACACCAATAAAAAGGCCGGGCCTCTGAATACGGCTATATTATAACACCGGCAGGTCGCTAGCCCCCGAAAATCCTCCTCGGATTTTCCACCATCATGAGGCCGATCTGCTCGTCGGTGATCCCCGCCTGCTTGAGCTGAGGGATGATATTTTGGAATAAATGGGTATACGACCAGTCTGCGATCATCTGGACTACAAAATCGGGCAAGTTATAAGGGCGCCCAAGCCATTTGGCTGAGAAGTCGTGCGAGAGCACAACACGGTCGGCAAAACCCAGGCCCAGCAGTCCCAGTAAAGTAGCCTTACGAAGATTATCGGGGAAAAGGAAATTTATGCCCCAGCGGTCAAAGCCCACAGAAACGCCCTTGTCTAAAACCGCCATATGATATTGAAGGTTGGCATTGCCGCACATGTGACCAATAACGATCTTCCCGGGGTCTACCCCTTCCCCGGTAAGCAATGCCGCCTGCTCCGGCCCCATAGTTCCCTGCTGTGTATGGGTTATTATGGGCACCCCGGTCTCTTTCTGCGCCCTGGCTGCGGCTTTGAGTACCCGATCCTCGTAGGGCGAGATATGGCCGTTGCCGGTTGCAACCTTGATGACGCCGGCTTTAATACCGGATTTTCCGATGCCGAAGGTGATCTCCTGCACAAAGGTCTCGTACAGCTCGGTCAGCGTGTCGTGGACCTGGGCACGGAACTTGATATAAGCGGGCATGCCCTCCTCTTCCATATACATCCCCGTCGAACAAATGATATTCAGTCCGGTTCTTTCCGAAACCAGCTTTATAAGGTCAACGTTACGATTGAGATCGTTAGGGGTGGCATCGACTATGGTTTTTATCCCGTATTGTTTGACCGCGCCCAGCGAATCCGCCACTATTTTTGCCAGGTCGTTCAATTCGATATGCTCGCATAAAGCGTCCTTGTCCCATCCAGCATAGGCCAGGACCATATGCTCATGCATGAGTGTGGGACCCATTTGATCGGCTGATATACTTCCCAGTACGGTATTGACTTTGGACATAGCAAAAGTACCTCCTCTCAACTTGTTGCCCTTGGATATGATGGCACTATATCACCCATAAAAATCAAAGTCAACGACTTTGATTTTATATATATCCAGCCTTTTTATACTCCTGCGCTATATCTACGTAGGCGTCGGCGCCCAAACGTATAACGGCCAGCATTTCATCGCTCAACTGCTCCTTTATACGGGCGGGCGAGCCGATGGCCAGCGATCTATCAGGTATCTTCATGTCCGGTGGTACCAGTGCCCCGGCCGCCACCAGGCAGGACCGTCCCACATCGGCATGTTGAAGCAGCACTGCGCCAATGCCTATCAAGCTGTCGTCACCGATACTGCGGCAGTGAACGGTCGCAGCATGGCCAATGATGACGTTGTCGCCGATAGTGATCTCGTCCGGCGTATGGACAACGCAGTTATCTTCAATGCTGGTATTTTTGCCTATTGTTATATGGCCGAAGTCACCTCTGACAACGGCTCCCGGCCAGATATTGGAGTTCTCGCCGATCTCCACGTCTCCCACAACATAGGCCGCCTCGCTGATAAAGGCTGTGGGGTGAATCCGAGGTGTTTTCCCCTTGAAACTTCTTATCATCGTAGTACCCTCGCTCGATTAATCTGCTCCAACATGTATTATAGCAGCGGCCAGCTGCTTTCCGGATTGACACGCGGATGGTCAGCACATACAATCGTCATCGTGAAAATACTCGTCATCCTCGCCCATCCCAGCCAGGTGAGCTTCAACCATGCCATTGCGGAGAGGGCCGTTCAAGCTCTAAATATCAATGGGCATAAAGTTATTTTCCACGACCTATACCGGGAAGCCTTCAGTCCTGAGCTGTCCTATCATGAAATTCTGGGAAATGAAAAAATACCTGCGGAGATCAAGGAATATTGCCGGGAGCTGGCTGAAGCCGAAGGGATCATTATCGTGCATCCCAACTGGTGGGGGCAGCCTCCGGCCATACTGAAAGGGTATGTCGACCGCATATTCCGCACGAACGTGGCCTACAGGTTCAAGGAGGGAGATAAGGGCGAGGGCATACCTCTTGGCCTGCTTAAGGCAAGGTCAGCCCTGGTCTTCAATACATCCAATACAGCCGGCAGCAGGGAGATGGAAATCTTTGGGGACCCCCTGGAAACGCTCTGGAAAAATTGCATCTTTGATCTGTGTGGGGTAAAAACGTTTTATCGCAGTACGTTCGGCGTGATAGTCACCAGCACGGCAGAGCAGCGCAGAGCATGGCTGGATGAAGTTCAGGATACTATAAACAGGTATTTCCCATCCCGTTAAAGCCAGAGGCGTAGACGTTTAATGGCTGCCATCTTCTCTTTATCCTCGACTTTAGCCCTTTCCAGCGCGTTGTGCAGTATTTCTATGCTCCTATCGTAGGTTTTCCTGTCCACCGGAAAGGGGATACCGGATCGCGGAAGCTTACCGGGACGCCGTAGATGATCTCAGAGATAAGGCTTAAAGCACGAAGAGTTTTAGCTCCCACGCCCTCCATACCCAGCAGCCTCTCGAAATTCTCAGGTTGTCTTTCATACGTCTTGACGAAGATTTTGTATAGGCGATCGGGATGAATATCTTGTGTCAATATAACGTGGCGTTTGGGTAACTCCAGATTCTTGAGACGTTGCAGATGGGCCATTATCTTGTCCGGATTTTCTTGGCGTGTTATATCCGCAATCGTATCTCTGGCGGCGGAGCTTTCCACGGCCACCAGGTTGAGCGTATTTGCCCCTGCTTCGGCGCATACGGCGCTGTGCGGCTCGCAAACGAAGTCTGTAACCTTCCCTCCCAGCCAGTGATAGCGGCGGGCAAAGCGGTTCTCCTCGTTCATCCCCTGTTGAATTACCGCCCAGGAGCCCGCTCCTGTGAAGCAAAATACGTGATGATATAGCTGATATCCGTCCTGCACGGCATTGCTGTCCACTTTGGCTGATATGCGGCTGGCATAAACCAGCTTATCGGCGTCAGCTTGGATCAGGTGCCCCACATTCTCTATCTCCGACGGGGTTTTGCGAGAGGTCCGGCCTTTGCCGCCGGCCACGTACAAACCCAGGTCGGATTGCATGTCTTTAATGCCCTCCTTAAGCGCTCCGCAAACGGTGGTCGTCACACCGCTGGAATGCCAGTCAAATCCCAGGACGCAGCCGAAAGCCTGGAACCAGTAGGGATCGGAAAGGCGGTTCAACATTTCCTCGGGTCCGAAATCCGAAACGATGGCGATGGTTATCTCCCTGGCCAGGTTGGTCATGCGCTTGAACAGCCAGGCGGGTGCCTTGCCACCATGCAGCGGAAGGTGGGCTATGCCTGTACGACGAGCGGGAAAATCCATATTTATTGGGCCACCCTTAGTAGTTTAATGATAGCAGAACAGGAAAGTGATAATATACGTAGTGAAGGGAGGTTATGATGAAGAAAAATCCTGTCGTATACAAAAACATGAAGGAGATAGTTGATCCGTCACATACCGCGCTGGTGCTGTGGGATGTGCAGGATGCGCTGGTAGGCATGATTTTTAACAGGCAAGAATTTCTCCTTAATTTGAAAACGCTGTCTGATGCCGCCAGAAAACGCGGAATTCCGCTAATTTATACTAAGATCACACCTTTGCCCTTAAATTGGGAGTCATCCTTCAGGCTGTATATGCAGATGAAAAGATCCCGTGTGGACTCCCTGGATAAGCTACGGCCTTTCCCGCAGCCGGGGAGTCCTGAAGCCGAGATAAACAGCGAAGTGAAGCCAATGGACGGCGACATTGTGCTCGACAAGCATACCGCAAGTATATTTACCGGCACGCATTTTGAAAACCTGATGAGAAATGCGGGCATAACCACAATTCTATTCACCGGCATATCCACTGAATTCGGCATCAGCTCGTCCGCCAGGGACGCCGCCAACCGGGGTTTCTACCCTGTGGTTGTGGAGGACTGCGTCTCGTCTTCGGTTAGAGAAATGCACGAAGCAGCGTTAAAGACAATGACAATTGTGAGCATCGTCATTCCGTCGGCTGAAATAATCAGAGAATGGGCATAGAAATTGGAGATGCTTCTTTTAAAGGAGATTATCGGAGGATGTTAAATATAGCTGTCGGTGCTTTTATTGAGGCCGCAGCAGTATGAGATAGCCTTGCTGGCCAGCCCTATGTACCTGTTCAGATAATAGTAGCGCTTTGTCTCTATGGTGATCAGTTCGCAGGATATATCATCCTCTACGGTCATAATTCCATAGCTGCGGTGCATGGCGGGGAACCTGCCTATAACACTGCCCGGATTGAAAAAGAGTATGCCGTCCTCGACAACATGCCTGCAGGCATGTGTGTGGCCGTAAAGTATGGCATCCAACTTGCCCTCGAACTGTGTCGTCAGCCCCCATTTGAAGCCAAAGGGGAAAACACAGCCGTGGCCGTGAATGATGCCTATGCGTTTGCCGTTAACTTCTATGAGGTCTTTCTCCGGAAGTCCCGGGATATGGCTGTCATGATTGCCTGCCACACCGTGAAAATCCGCGATCTCTTTGAGGTCGTTGACCAGGTCTTCCGAATGGAAATCTCCCAGATGCACCACCATATCCATACGGGTAAGTGCGTTTATAAGGGAGGATGGCAACTCGCTGATGCGGTGTACGTGGGTGTCAGAAATTACACCTATTTTCATGATATTTACTATTAAATCCGAACTATTCTCCTGATTGAGCGAACGTGGCACATGTTATCACGTTTTTCAAATAATGTCTACCCTTTTCCGGTATAAATTCGCTGGATCTCGATCGATTTTGCTTTTTTAAGCCGTCTGTATTATAGATGAAAAAGTTTAACATGGGGTTAACGCACTATTAAATGTTTGTGAAATTTTGTTCGCACAGCTAATTGCGGCGTCGAATAATTAAGAGGCCGGCGACCAGAGCGCCCAATAATACGAGTATAGCAAAATATAAAGCTGGATTTCTCCAGAAATCGTTTGCGGTTACCGTTATCACATCTGCATTTGCGGGTTGCCTGGGATTATATTCGTTGTCCGGTATGTAACTGCCTCCGTGATTCATTAGCCGCGAATCTTCTGAAATACTTAGTATCGCACTTGCGGTTGGCTTGCCGGGAGTTATACGCTTCAGGATATTGTTTATCTCAAATTTATCATCCGCTGTAGCCAGGCCCTCGAAACAACCGCATATCTGAAAAATGGGATAATTGGAGTTTTGCAGGGAAGCTGCTATCTGGTTGGATCTTGCTAGAGTAAGTTTGCTCAAAAATACCAGTATCTGCCTGCCTGCGTCACTGGCGGTAAAAATGGGCTGGTCCTCGACCCATTCCGTTACACTCCCTATCGTGCCGCCTTCTATAGAAATGGCGATTTTTGCGCCGGGCGCTACATTGCCTTTCAGACCTTCATCCACATCGATGAAAACCGATGTGTAAATACCAGCATGATTTGAGTCATAGCCGATGGTGACTTCCGTGATAGTCCCTATCACAATGGCATCAGCCTCCCGGGTTAGGTCCTCCATGGTGAGCGGTACCATGATCGCTTGTGCCGGGCTACTTACAGTCAATAGGAGAGCCATGCCTAAAAGAATGAAAGCTGCGGCTAATGTTAGCCTTTTCATCCGGAACATATGCCGCATCCCCAAAATGATCTAGACTGGAGGATATGACTTGATATAACGATGTACATCTAAGCTATATTATAGGCGGTTTGTCAATGCGGATTGATTGCCCTAAGTCCACCACAATACCCCTATCCGAGACTTAATCATGACAGCGGTAATGATTAAGAGGTATAATTCCAACGTTTTGCGTTTGTTTATAAGGGAGCCATGAACTGTGATTATCAAAAACCGTGAGGACCTGATATCTTCCAGCCTGCGGGCCAGGGCAGTGGAATTAATTGAAGCCGGTATCACCCGTGTTTTGCCGGCCAACCTGCTCAGGGCTGCTGTTCGCTATAATCGCGGCAGAAAAAGCCTGCGTGTCATGGGAGAAAGCTATGATTTATCACGGGGCAGGATATTCGTAGTTGGCGGCGGCAAGGCTTCGGGTCTAATGGCGGAGGAACTGGAAAGGATAATTGGCCCCGCCGATATTACTGCCGGCATTGTGAATTGCCATACCGGGGGTTATGAAACGAGGAAAATATCGGTCAGGCAGGCGGGACACCCGCTGCCCGATGAAGCAGGGGTGCACGGTGTTCAGGAGATGCTGGCCATGAAAGCCCGACATTCTATAGGTAAAGGGGATCTTGTTATATGTTTGATTTCAGGCGGGGGCTCAGCCCTTTTGCCCTGCCCGGCCGGCGGCCTAACTCTTCAAGGCCAGCAGGAGATAACGCTGCTTCTGTTGCGAAGCGGCGCCAATATCAAAGAAATTAATATCGTGCGCAAACACCTGTCGCTTATTAAAGGCGGCAGGCTGGGCGCTTTTTATGAGCCGGCCAAAATAGTGTCTCTTATTATTTCCGATGTTGTTGGCGATGATCTCAATACCATAGCCTCCGGCCCAACCGTTCCGGACCCATCCACGTTCAGCGATGCTCAGGCTGTTTTAAAGAAATACGGGCTTTTGACGAAGGCTCCTAAAAACGTGGTTGATTTTATAAACAGGGGTGTGGAAGGGCTTGAAGCCGAAACGCCCAAAGAAACCAGCAATTGCGACAACTATGTCATCGGTAATAACAGCATGTGCCTCGAAGCTATGGCGGAGAAGGCCAGGGACCTGGGCTTGAGGCCGAAAATTGTGACGGCTGAACTAAATGGAGATACGGCCACGATGGCCTTTGAAAAAGCCGAAGAAATCGCCGGCGCTAAATATAAGGGATTCGATGTTATCCTGCTGGGCGGCGAGACGACGCCTACCCTGCCTGAGAACTCAGGCAAGGGAGGCAGAAACCAGCATTATGTGGCAGTCTCGATGCTGGCTATGAAGAAACTGCCTTCTCCCTGGTTGGTGGCATCAGTGGGTACGGACGGTTCAGATTATCTGCCCGAGGTGGCCGGGGCTATGGTGGACGACCGCTGTCTATCCACGGCTACGGCAGCCAAGATCGATGTCGAGGACTATATCGCCAGATTCGATAGCTATTCGCTTTTCCGTAAGATGACCAGATCGCTGATAATTACCGGATCGACCGGCACCAACGTCAGCGATGTGATACTTTACCTGTTAGGCTGACAGGTCTTTCTCCATGAAGCAGACCAGGAAAGGCAGGTGTTCAAACTGTTTTGTACCAGTTTCCAGGAAACCGAACGATTTATACCAGTTTTTTAAGACCGTCTGGCTATTTACCATACCCAGCGCCACTTTGGTGCCTCCCTGCTTGCGTACATAGTCCAGCAAATATTCCACCAATTTCCGTCCATAGCCCTGGAGCCTGTAGGCGGGCATTATTGACAGCCGGTCCATATAGTAAACGCCGCCTTCACCTTTTTCCGCTGCTATGAAACCAACCTGGACCTCGTCAACATAAAGTCCCCAAAAAGTTGCCTTTTTATGCAGTTCCTGCAGCCTTTCCATAGTGTAAAATGCGGGATGGTCAGGGGTCTTTTCGCGCGTAACATTCATTTCTTCGGCAACCGTTCTGAAAGACTGCCTGATAATTTCCAGGCTCTTTGCAAGCTGTTCTTCAGTTATTATTTGCTTTATGTCCGGCATATTCCCTTTTCCTGATCTTATAGTTATCAGCCTTCTTATAAATCAGCCCCTACTCGATTCCGTTGAGCCTGTTGTAGCCCTGCCAGTATCTGCGGAAAAGATAGCCCGGCCTGGCCTCCGGCAATTGTGCAAGGTTTGATCCCCACTCCCCGACAATGCTTCTTGTTCGGGCAAAATACCTGTCTATAGTGGACTGATTGGGGGCCGTATCCGCCCCTTCAACGGTCTGCAGCATCTCACGTTCAAAGCTTTCGGTTTTCGAACGAATTTCTTTTAAAGCGGAAGGGAAAAGCAGTAGGGCTTGCCTGTGCAGTTTTTCACATTGCCACCAGTAAGAGTCGGGACTGTAATCGGCCTGGCCCTCCAGATAGCCGGCCGGGTTAGCTGTGCCGGGGCTGAATACTGGGTAGAAGGGGCTGAGGCAGGGGTTAGCCGCGCCGGTAACGAAGAACAGGCTCCTCTTTTCACTAACATTGCCGACCATCGAACCAACCGACTGACTGCGGCGAATAAGTTTGTCCGCTGCATGCATGCAAACCGTGCCGCCGTATTTATCGGGGCGGAAGTCTTGATGCGGGCCGTGGTCTCTCAATATGGCCATAAAGTCGGCGCTGGTCAGCGAGCCCTTCTTTTGTGCCAGAATACGCCTGGAACATTCGACCCTGTTATTGGCGGCGGCCGCCCACGTATAGAGAGGGTCTGAATAGCAGCGGGCAAAATCGAAGGCGGATTCGTTGCGGCACCAGCCTTTCTTGACGGCGTTCCGGATCAGCCCGGGGGAGACCGCATCGAAATCGCTGCCGATGGAGATTACGTTGGAAATGCTCCAGACATCCTGAATTTTCTTCCAAGCCCACCATGATTTAACCGCCTCCAGAACATATGCTTCATGAGCATCCGCTATCAGGTAGCTGTTCATATAGTGGAACTTCTGCCTGTAACCGCAGTTGCCGCCCTGTCCATGTGTCTCAAGAAGACGGATGATTACATCCAGCGCTTCCCTGGCCGTCCTGCTCCTCTCCAGCGCCAGCCGCAGCAGGTCCATGCCCGTCAGCCCTATCTTATCCGGTTTTTCTTTGGTGAAGAGCGCCTCGTTGCCTATCATTACGCCATATTCGTTGGCGCCCATCTCCGCTCCGAACATCCAGAACGGCTGACAGAGAAGTATCCTGGCGGTTTCCTCAACCTGCGGAATAGAAATATAAGTGCATTTAACCGTTTCTCCCGGCTTGTAGCGCTTACGCGGCTGTATAACGATATTCTGGACCTCGTCAGGTTCACGGTCGCTGTTCTTGCCGAAGAGCGTGTTTCCGCCGGCTGTGTCAGGTCCCAGGGCAACTATAGTATCGCACATGTATCTCTCCTTCCCCGGTCGTCCTTAGTGCATCTTAGCAGAATACAGGCCAGCTTGACAAAACACCCCCCGGCTTCATAAAGTGTGTTGATGGTTTGAACCAAAAAAGTTCGGGAGGATTATATTAAATGCCGAATTTGAAGCAGTTCTCACTGGAAGGGAAAGTTACAATGGTGACGGGCGCCAGCAGGGGCATCGGCCGTGCCACTGCCCTGGCATTCGCCCAAGCTGGTTCCGATTTGATATTAACCAGCCGCAAGGTTGAAGACCTGGAAAAAGTGGCGGCTGATATAAGAAACGAAGGCCGGAGGGCGCTGGTGATAGGTGCCCATTTGGGAAGAATGGAGGATGTAAAAAACGTGGCGGATACCGCCAAAGCGGCCTTCGGCCGGATAGATATATTGGTCAACAACGCGGGCACCAGCCCAATTTTCGCCTCTTTCCTGGAGTCCGACGAGAGGCTGTGGGAAGCGATCATGAACCTGAACCTCAAGGGACTGTTCTTCCTGAGCCAGTCCGTGGCCAAAATTATGAAGGAGCAGGGCGGGGGCTGCATCATTAATGTGGCCTCGATAGACGGCTTTCTACCGGAAACTGACAACGGCGTGTATGCCGTCAGCAAGGCCGGGGTGATCATGGCCACCAAGGTCATGGCGCAGGAGCTGGCGGCTTTCAATATCAGGGTAAATACGCTGGCGCCCGGATTCGTGCATACCAAGCTCCTCGATGCCAGCTTCCAGGCGCGGCCGGGACGTGAGGAAGAATGTAAAAGCTTCGTCCCGCAGGGGCGTATCGGTGAGCCGGAAGATATGGTAGGGACTATGATCTACCTGGCTTCGGATGCTTCGAAATACGTCACCGGGCACGTGGTGATCGCCGACGGCGGCATGCTCTATATTTAAGCTAAAGACCCAAGTTTATTTTGAGTTACTCTACTTGAGAGCGAGGGTCTTGCATATCGCCATGATCTGGTCTTTTTTGTCCTGGTCGCCGAGCGTGTAACCAGTAATAACAATCCCCACTCCATCCTTGTTGACACCAAGAGAATATCCCCACATGTTGACTATCATGATTTTAGCAGTGACTATCGCTTCAACTGCGAAAGTTTTGCCGTCTGCCAGTGTTGTCAATTTGGATGACTGAATATTCACAGTCACGCCTATGTTTTTCAGGCCCGGGCTCTCATCATAAGCAGCTTTAATGGCTTTGCCGAAATCTGCTTCCGGAGTGTTGCTAACACTTGCCGGAGCAACGCTGGCGTTCACGCTGTCAGCGCCCTGGAAGCTGCTCGCAGCTATTGCAAAAACCATGGCACCCGATTTGTCCGCTGTTATCCAATTACCGGGATACATGAAACTGAAGCCGTACTCGTCATTGGTGTATGTAGCATCGAACACTTCCTGCCTCCTTCACTAAAAATATTATCCATCGGGCAATCTACCACCGTATAATAACACCTTTCAACAACCCGATGTTCAAGCTCATAACCCGAAGGTCGCAGGTTCAAATCCCGCCCCGATCCTAGGTTTTCCGATGCCGGCGCTCGTTGTATTCTACTACTTTTCTTAGCGCCTCGGCACCGGCCGAAAAGCTGTAGTAGACCGCTTTTTTAGACGCCACCATTATCTGCACCAGCTCGAAAATCACTTTCTGGCGATCGGGGATGATGCCGTTTTCGCAGATATAGGCTACGGGCTTGTGCGATATATCGTAGGCCCGGCTGAGTGCATCGCCCCACATGAAGAGGGCGGCAAAGGCTTCCCGCGGCATCTGGCTGGGACGCATAAAACCGACGCAAAAATCTATCTTATCCCATGCGGTCAGCACATCCACTGCTTTCTCAAGGGAGCCGGAATCCATCATGCTCTGCGAGTAGTCTACCGGGTTGCCCAGCATATTGCCGGCAAGGCTGGTGAAGCCCATCAGCGTTTCCCTGATTTCAGCGGTCACACGCGGCAGCCTGAATCCCCTGCGCTCAAACTCATCGGTGAGCAAGACGCTGGCGCCCCCTCCCGGGCCGATCAGAAGCGCATTTCTGCCGCCCGGATCGGGTATGAAGGTAAGCGTGACCATAATATCCACCAGCTCTTCCACATTATTGACCATGATGGCGTTGGACTGCCGGCAGAGCGTTTCCCAGACGACGTGATTGCCGGCCAGCGAGGCAGTATGAGTCGAAGTAGCCCTGGCCCCGGCCTCCCCGCAGCCGCCCTTCACCAACACCACGGTCTTTTCCCTGGCCGCCTTTTTAAAGAGGGGGAGGAACCGCTTACCGTCCTTCACTCCCTCCAGGTACATGGCTATGATCTCCGTCTGGGGATCTTCGATCAGGTATTCCAGAAAGTCGCATTCGTTGAGGTCGCAGGCATTGCCGAAGCTGATGACCTTGCTGAACCTTACGCCGCGCCAGCCTGCTTCCATGATCACGTAGTCAGAGTTGCCGCCGCTCTGGCTGATAAAGCCTATATGCCCGCTTTCCCGGGGAAAATTTGGGTCGAAAGAGACCCTTGATTCAGGGCAGTAGATGCCCATGCAGTTGGGGCCCAAAATCCTGATGCCCGTCTCGTGCGCCAGCCGGGTAAGCTCATCCTGCAAGCCGGTGACATCTTCTTGGCCGGTCTCGGCGAAGCCGGCGGTGCAAAAATGAATGGCCCTGGCGCCCTTGGCCGCACACTGCTTGACGATCTGGGGAGCAATTTTGGCGTTTACAGTGCCGATGGCATAGTCGATAGTCCCGGGTATATCATCGACCGATTGATAAACTTTGTAGCCGTCCAGCTCGCCACCGCGGGGATTGACCGGATACAGCGGACCTTTGAACTGGAATTCACGCATGGCGCTCCAGAAGGTCCGGGTCCAGTGAAAGGGGTTGCTGGTAGTGATCCCTACCAGAGCAATATTCCTGGGGTGAAATATAGCGTCCAGTACATCGTAGATTTTAGTCATCAGGTATTCTCCATAGGTGCAGCAAGATTATGTTGATTAACCGGTCAATTAATAGCAGCAATTGAAATTATATTATATTACCGTCGGGACGGACAAGCGGCCACCGGCCTTCTCCATGCTTATTTGTATGGCGCGGGTCCGCTGCAGCAGCGGTGGATGTGTGTAATGCAGGAAAACGTAAAAGGGATGCGGCGTGAGGTTGGAGAGATTATTCCTGGATAATTTCTTCAAAGAATCGACCATCCGTTCAGCATCCGGCACGGTTAATGCTGCGAAACGGTCCGCATCATATTCGAATTTACGTGAAAGCATGTTCATGAACACGGAGAGCACAAGCTCGATGGGTGTATACAGGAGGCCGAAGAAGATCAACCCTGTATAGATCGAAGGCTGCTGCACGTAAAAGGCCTGATATAGCCCCGGGCTGTGGATGAACAGTGACAGCAGGAAAAGCAATATGCCGAAATGCAGGACGTTGGTGATCAGCCCCCACAGGATATGTTTTTTCTTATAATGCCCGATCTCATGCGCCAGTACGGCTACCAGCTCCGGGACCGTATGCTGAGCTATCAGCGTATCGAAGAGGGCTATCCTCTTGTTGCGGCCAAATCCCGTGAAAAAGGCATTGGACTTGCTCGACCTCCTCGAGCCGTCGATTACATAGACATTGCTGATGGGGAATTTTACAGATTTAGCGTAGCTGATGATGGCGCTCCTCAGTTCCCCTTCTTCCAGGGGCGTGAACTTATTGAAGAGCGGCATGATCCAGTTTGGCGCGATGAACTCGATAACCAGCAGGTAAATGGTCAGTGCCGCCCAGCAGTAAAGCCAGGCGTAAATACCTGTCATTTCGAATAAAGCTAAAATGCAGGCCAGCAGAGGAGCTCCCAGGATGGCGGCCAGCAGGAGGGCCTTTAGCCTGTCGGTGACGAAGGTGCGCGGCGTCGTCCTGTTGAAGCCGTAATGCTGCTCAATGACGAATGTGGCGTAGATGCTGAAGGGGAGCATCACCAGGTTATAGGCCAGCAGCAAAATGCCGGTATACAGCAGCCCGTTTATTATGCTTCCCAGTCCACACGACCTGACCGCCTGGTCGAGCCAGTTGAAGCCTCCACTGAACCAGAATGCCAGCAGCAGGACCAGGCTGAAAGCGCCTGTGACCAGTCCGAAACGCGTATTTTCGCGTGTATACTCCTGTGACTTGCGGTAGGCGTCGGGCGAATAAATGTCCTTGAGTGCGGCAGGTGGCTCAAGCTTGAGGGCTTTGAGGTTAAGAATATTGGAGGCAAGGTCGAGCAAATACTCTAAAATGAGGGCTGCCAGAATGATGACGGCGAAAATATTCATGGGGAATATTATAGGAAAATTTCAGGGCATGTAAACCTTTGCCGTCCGGCACCGTTAATATATATGAATTCCAAAAAGATGGGAGGTCTTACTGCCATGAGAAGCTTAATTATCCTGTTTATGGCGGTTTTGATAATAGCAGTGGTGGGTGGTTGCCAGGTTGCTTACGGCGGCACGCCGGTTACCGTAAGTTACGACAAAAGTGACGGCAATGTTATCGCTCTTAAAATAACACAGCCGCAAGATGAATCAATAGTGAGGAGCACCCCGCTTTCCGTTAGCGGCACTGTAACGTCACCGGCGGAAATTACCGTAAACGGAATTTCGGTAGATGTCAAAGACAACCATTTCAATACGTTGATCGACCTGGAACGCGGCCCCAATCCCATCGACATATCGGCCCGAGACGTCTCCGGCCACGAGACGTCCAAAAATATCTCTGTGGTCTACGTGCCTTAATTTTGACAGGCCTTCTTGCAATCCTTTAAATTAACCGGGCAATGAAATCTATAGTGCTTGCCTCCTCCTCTTCGCGACGTAAAGAGCTGCTGGAAACGCTCGGGCTTAAATTCACCGTCGATGCTGCCGAGATCGAAGAGGACATTGGGCGCAAACTCAAGCCTGCCGACCTGGTTAAAACCATTTCGCTGGAAAAGGCGACTGCTGCCGCCACCCGGCATCCCGATTCTATAGTCATAGCTGCAGATACATTTGGTGTACTGGGCGACAAGCTGCTGGGCAAACCGCGCAGCTCAGCGGAGGCGGTCGCAATGCTGCGCATGATGAGCGGCCGATGCCACAGTGTTTTGACCGGGTTCACAATACTGGATTCCAGAGCCGGAAGGACGGTTTCGAAGGTGGTGGAGACCAGGGTATATTTTAAAAGGCTAAATGACGAAGATATCCAAAACTACGTGTGGAGTGGTGAACCACTGGACAAAGCCGGGGCCTATGCTATCCAGGGCTCTGGCTCGTCGCTTATAGAGAGGATCGACGGCGATTATTATAATGTGATCGGCCTGCCGTTGTATGCGCTGGTAAGTGAATTGAAGAAATTCGGAGTTATACTTCCGGGGGGCGTCAGCCAGGCATCGCTGCGGAATCTCCCGCCAGGTAGCCCGTGGAAAAAGCCGCCTGCAGGTTGAAGCCTCCGGTATCGGCATCAATATCCAGCACTTCGCCGCAGAAATAAAGCCCTTTTATCAGCTTTGACTGCATCGTGCGAGGGTCGACTTCGTCAAGGCAAATACCCCCGGCCGTCACCATGGCCTCGGCCAGTGGACGCGGGCCTTTAATATCCAGCCTGAAGTCCTTTAAGCTTCGGCTGATATTTTCACGCTGTTGGATGGTAACCTGGTTGGCCCTGGTCTGCCCGGAAATCCCGGCCTCGACTAAAACGGCTGCGGCTATTTTCTGTGGCACGAAATCTTCGATTATATTTTGCATGGAACGTCTGCCGTAACGGCTGAGCGTCTCCAGCAACTCCTGCTCCACATGTTTATGGTCTTTTTGGGGGATGAGGTCGATGGTAAGGGCGGCGAACCCCTGCTCCAGGGCATCTACTACCGCCAGGCTCATAAGCAGCACAGCCGGGCCGCTGAGGCCGTAATGCGTAAAGATAATGTCGCCGGTGCGGCTTTCGATGAGAGGTAGCCGGACCTTACGGCCCGCTATGCCGCGTCCGCAGTCTTTATTAGGGATCAAAGACGGGTCGATATCTTCAGACCTGCAGGCAAAAGATGTTATCCTTACATCCTTAAGGCTAATACCCTGTACGTCACGGGCTTTTGCTCCCTCCGTAACCAACGGCACCAGCGCAGGCCGCAATTTGACGATTGAATGTCCCAATGCAGCGGCAATTTTATATCCGTCGCCGGTTGACCCGGTCTGAGGATAGGAGGCGCCCCCTGCTGCCAGTATTGCTGCATCGGCCCTATATGAGATCCTGGCGGTGCATACAGTGGTTACATGTCCACCTGCGGCTTCAATTTCCCTGACAGGTGATTCTATTGCGATTCTGACGCCATTTTGGGATAAATATTGTAAAAGAACGGTTACCACATCCGAGGACCGGCCGG
>JBEKVW010000018.1:0-29779 GCA_049513695.1 Dehalococcoidia bacterium
GCTTATGGTACTCAGCCAGCCGGCGGTAGCTTTGTTCGCTCTCCTGCAGGGCTGATTCAACCTGCTTCCGCTCGGTGATGTCTGTAAGTGAAACTACTTGATTTGTGAGACGGCCATCTGAATCGGTAATGGTAGAGATATGCATGTCATAGGCTCGCTGTTTACCATCTCGTTCTAAGACCAGCTCCTCACCCGCTTTGGCCATTTTATTGAACGGCATCATCGGAGTAGACTGATAAGGCCATATCTGTTCTGTGGACATTCCAAAGACATCTGAAATTCTGTAACCGATCAGTTGCTCTGCTGCCGGGTTCAAATCCAGGACACGGTTCTGCATATCCAGTACTAATATGCAATCTCCAATGCGTTCAAAGATGATATCACGTGCAATGGGTATAACTTGCTCTGAACGGAATTTAGGTAGGTTCAATATAAGTATGATAGCTCCAATACAGGCTGCCCATGATGTAAGTCCCACCGAGATTTTTAAGAATGATAGCAGACCCATCACTTCCACAAAAGCGGTTATTAGGGGGATAACCGCGGCAACCAGCAAATATATCGATTCCCGGCTGTAGCTATAGCGACGGCGGATGATACTCCAGATAATGAGGTAACTGCCGGTGAAAGTCAGCACAGCTGCGTAAACCATACAGACCCAGTAAATTATGCCATAGGTGGGTTCAAGTGGTAGATAAGGATTTTGGCTGTCTATACCACTCGCCGTCCACATAAGTCCATAAATATTATTGGTCGAGATTGCTAATATAGCTATGAGTGGTATGATGCCAAATAGAATGTAAATACGCCGGGCAAGTAATTTTCTGGGCCCAAAGTAGTGAAAAATATAGAACAACGCGAATGTCGCGGCTATGATTCCCAGGACAAGTTGTACCCCCATTAGGGATTCTTTATAAGAAACCACCGGGAGGCCAATTTCAAAAGCGTGCGATAGTATCCAAAGCGCACAGACAAATATAAGTGTTACCGCTGTGAGTCTTGCCTGACGGTTGAGATCCCGCCAGGGAAAGTAAATTGCCAATACCAGCAGGATAGCTGAAGCTACTAATTCTGCGATAACACTGGGTGACCATTGCCATAACATGGTTTCATTTTACGCAGCTTCTGGTTTATCCTGAGATTTCCCATACCAACTCGTAGTGAGCTGACCCTCGTCCCCCTTTATTCTTAAAGACCAAATTTATACCCATCGCATCCGTTTGTCAAGCCTCTTCAGTGCCAGCGCTATTGACCGTGACGCCATTCCGTTACATTAGCCCGTACCTTGGATATGCTGAACACGTAAATGCTGGATTAGATTTGCTGCTGCCATTGGTGGCGGCCTTGTGGTAAATGGAATAGTAATAAAATAAGAAGGCAGAAAGTTAAATAGTTATGATATTTTTGACTAAAGGGAGCAGACCCTGGTCTAAGTCCTTTGGGAAAAACACACTAGTCATCCCCCGTCATACTGTCAGCCTTGTTACATCCGTCACCTACAGATAGGGATTAAGGGGTGACAACTTGTATAAAAACGGGCACCCAGTAAGCTGAAACACTCAGTCGATGGTGTATGACTGCCCAGGAATTCGATAAACCTGGCAAGTATCTTCCTGGTATCCCTGAGGTTCTTGGCATTGCGCAGGCGCAGGATCAGCTCTTTATCGTATAGCTGGAATAGTTCTTGATTGCCCATCTTTTTGAGCATTAATCGCCTCCTACCTTCAGGGCCTAGCAGCAATTCTAATAGCTCAAGCAGGGCTGGGTCAACATTATGTGAACTGTAACTATGGTGGGCGGTAATGGACTTGAACCAATGACCTCTGCGATGTCAACGCAGCGCTCTAACCACTGAGCTAACCGCCCCTGAAACAACTTGGCATTTTATCAACGGCAGTGGATATAGTCAAGAACTCTGATTTGTATTAATTGCGGCCGGTGGAAAGGTCATCCCTTGGTAGACAATTTGGAATTGCCTGTCAGAGATACATGCACGTCTGTGCCGCATTTCGGGCAGGTCACCTCAATAGTCATAACAGGTTTGCGCATCACACGTTCGATCAGCGTAGATACCATCGTATCAAGCTGGTCGATCCTCTTATACATCATTTCCAGCCGTTTTTCCATCTGGGCCAGTTTGTCCAGCTGCTTCTCGGCGTCCTCGTATTTCTTATCCATTTCCAAACTACCACTCTAATATAGATGTTACTATAAAGAAAAAAAGAGGAGAAATCAAGGACTTCTCCTCTTTTAAGGCAATCAGGTCATCCTCACAGGCTCTTTTCTTGCACTCCCATAGCGCTTAAATCTTCCTTGTCGCGTTTCATATGCTCTTCAAGCTTCCCGCCCATCGTCTGTTCCAGGTATTTACGATAAGCTTCCCTGGCTGTTGGGGAACTGCGCACGGCAACCTTGGCGCATTCCCACTCTTCGGCAACTAACTGGTCCTGCCGATCGGGTCCAAGGGGGAATTCCACATCCATCAGGGCTTCCGCCCGTTCTATTATCCTGTTCATAACCGCCCTTCTAAGACGGTCAAAAGAAAGCAATTCCTGATCTTCGTAAGGCCGCGAAGTATATTGTTCGTTAGCCATAATTACGACCCCCCGTTCACACTTTTTGTGACCTTATAATATTCTGCAACTAGTACAATGTCAAGCTTTTTAAAGGCTTGATTCCGCCCGTTTAATAGCTTCGATTCTATATCCAGGTTGCCAATGGTTCTTGTTCACCGGCGCATGCGCTGCGCTCCATTGGTTGGATTCCGCTCCATTTTTTATATATCTGTAACATTTCTAACCTTTTATTTATGATTTCTTAACAATTTATTTATTACTATTTAAACTGGAAATATAAAAAGGAGAGGATTAAAGATGAGAAGATTGGCGCTCTTACTATGTTTGTTACTGGTAGCTGCTGCCGGATGCATTTACTATCAGCCCCCCGCTTCCGTTCAAACTCCGGCTCAAACTCCAGTGCAGCAGCCGGCTCAACAGTCGAATACAAAACCCACCATTGCTGCTTTCACCGGCGTTCCGGCTACTATTAATGCAGGCAGTTCTTCGACCTTGTTGTGGACGGTTGCCGACGCTACCTCAGTAAGCATCGACCAGAATGTTGGTGTTGTACCCATAGCCGGGACGGTTTCAGTGTCGCCGGCTGCTACAACGACCTATACGCTTAATGCTATTAACGCCTACGGGACCAGTGTGGCCACGGCCACCATAGCTGTCAACAGCACATCGGTCCCTACCACAGTAAATCCTTACCCTACTCCTTATCCCACTCCCACTCCAACTCCTCCCCCTCCCTCTTCCGCTAACTTTGCCATTACCAATGTCCTAGCAACCGTCGATGCACCGTCTTATTCCGGCCCATGCCCTAAGACCCTGACATTTACGGCAATCGTTACAGCTAACGGACCCGGAACGGCTACCTACGGCTGGGAAAGGAGTGATGGCTCACCTGGCCTTCACCATGGCATCACCTTCGCTGCAGCAGGTTCGCAAACAGTAACCGAAACCTGGCAGCTGGGAGCCACATATACGGGATGGGAGCAGCTCCACGTTTTTAACCCGAACGATATCATATCCAACCATGCCAACTTCACTCTTAACTGCGGATTTGCGGTAACGGGGGCAGCCGCCAGTGTTACGCCGGTAGTAACGGGCACCTGTCCCAAGACCATAGCCTTCTCCGGTCTAATTACCGTGAATGGCGGGCCCATGAACATTAACTACAGGTGGGAAAGGAGCGACGGGGCTGTAGGTCCAACGCAAAACATATTCTTTGGCGCAGCCAGTGCACAGGCAGTTAACGAGACCTGGCAACTGGGAGCTTCGTATTCCGGCTGGGAGCGCCTGCACATCCTATCTCCCAACGATATGCTTTCCAATCAGGCTGGTTTCTCTCTGACCTGTTTTTAACCGCTATTAAAACTGAGTTACTCCCGCAAGGCCTGGATGCTTTGACAACCGTGTACTTGGAGGTTAAAATGAATTCGCTTTGCGGGAGTAACTCAGCGGTAGAGTTCCTGCCTTCCAAGTAGGATGTCGCGGGTTCGAATCCCGTCTCCCGCTCCAAAAATCCCTCTCGAAGCTAAGGTCAAAGTTTCCTTCAGGAACCCAGACGTATACCTGCACCCATTACGTTAGTACTGGCAAACCCTTACCTAATGGCTATTTACAGAAGAGGTAAAACGTTTTATAGTCAAAAATGGGGTTAAAAGGATACATCAAACGTATGAGCGCAGTTACCAAATCAAATGAAAAAGGCTTTACCCTGATCGAACTACTGGTAGTAGTCTCGATCATCGGTATACTGGCAGCTATTGTTATACTCAATATCACCAAATATATGACGGCCGGGTTGAACGAGACTGGAGCAACTGAGCTGGCCAATGTACAGACTGCGGTATCCGCTTACATGTACGACCACTCCGGCCACGCGCCTGCCAACGGTATGTCGGACCTGTCGCCTTATTTCCTTGGAACCCCACACGGCGGTTATACTATTGACAGCACCGGCAAAGTGGCACAACTATCATATGACTGACGTATTCCAGATTGGCCAAAGATTATCAGCCCGCCTCTTTATCACTATTTCAGTACCAAAGTACTAAACGCCCAGGTACTAACAGGGGATTCAATATATTATCCCGGCAGAGTAAGCTAAAAACATGGGAAATGCGCCCGGACGCGCTAGAAGTGATATGTCGACAGGCCATTCCACTCCACGTATAGGAAAATTCTTACATGGCGCTCTCACGATTGTCGTCGGCATATTGACCTTTGGTGCTTTCATTTGTGCGGTCATGTTTTTCTCATCTGGTGGTTATAGTGCTGATTCACTTTCAGTACAGACAGTTAGCGCCGGCGCTATCCAGGATAAGATCAAATTGGAATCCCAGTCAGTGAATACCATCCATACCGGCAGTTCCAGCAACGGTTCTCTTTCTGGAGCCGGTGACAAAGCAAGCGATGGAAATAGCAGTGGAGGCGCTTATAATACAGGCGGTAGCGGCAATGCGGATAGCAGCAATAGCAGCAGCGACGTTGCCAGTAATGGCAATGACAGTAGTAATAGTGGCTCGGGTGGCAATACCAGCGTCGATAATAGCGGTTCCGGCAGCGGCACGGGCGGCAATACGAGCGTCGATAATAACGGTACCGGCAGTGGCACCGGCGGCAATTCCAGTGTCGATAATAGCGGTACCGGCAGCGGCACCGAAAGTTCCGGCAGTTCAGGCAACACTACGGGCAGCACCAGTTCAACCAATAGCGGATCCGGCAGTGGTTCTTCAAACACGGTACACCGGATTCCAAGCGCCTGTTATGGCGGTGTAGGCCACTGTTTTATCGGACACTAGCCAGTTCAATTACCGCTCTCTTTTAAATCATACCTTCTTAGCACTCATCATCGTCAGAATGCGAAGCTAACAATTCTGTATGTATTCATACTGTCGCATCACTCACCTTACCAACCTACAACAGCATTGCTGTCAGACATGGCGTGTCTATCTCATAATACTGCTTGTCAACCAACGGTTTGCAGTATAGAATAATCCCGCATTCATTTAATTTAATAGGGATGGAGGTGAGACCGATGAGAATTAGGGAATTGCTCGAGTTGGCCATCCAGCGCAGGGCATCGGATTTACATTTGACTGTCTCATCGAAGCCCACCCTGCGTATAGACGGCAATCTAACTCCCGTCGAGGAACTTAAACCGCTATCACCCAAAGAAGTTGAGGTTTTTCTTGAGGAAATCGCCAACCCGGAGAGAAGGGAAGAATATGCCAAGCACCATGAGCTGGATTTTGCCTATAGCATCCCCGGGTTAACCCGATGCAGGGTCAACGTATTACAACAGAGATCTTCCGTCAGCATCGCCATCAGGCTTATCCCGTTCGGCATCCCTACCATTGAGCAGCTAAACTTGCCGGCTATCTGTAAAAGGCTGATACTGAGACCTTCCGGCCTGATATTAATGACTGGGCCAACCGGCAGTGGAAAATCCAGCACTATAGCAGCCATGATCGAACATCTTAACGTGACCAAAGCATGCAATGTCATCACTATTGAAGACCCCATAGAATTCGTTTATTCCAATAAAATGAGCCTGATATTACAGAGGGATATAGGTGAAGATACGGATTCATTTGACTCAGCGCTCATGCATGCACTGCGACATGATCCCGATGTCATTGTTCTGGGTGAAATACGCGATCTGGACACAATAACCATAGCTCTCAGGGCTGCCGAAACCGGCCATTTGGTTCTCGGTACCTTGCACACTATTGACGCATCGCAGACAATAAACCGCGTTATAGACATGTTCCCTGCCATTCAACAGGACCAGATCAGGAACCAGCTCAGCCTTGTGCTGACCGCTATTGTCTGCCAGACACTGGTTCCCCGGGCTGACGGCGTAGGCAGGGTGCCGGCCTGTGAAGTAATGATTGCCAATATGCCGATTAGAAACACCATCCGTGAAGGGCGTATTCATCAGCTATACAGCATCATACAGGTGTCTAAAAAAGAGGGAATGCAGTCTTTGAACCAGGCGCTGGCCGACCTTCTGATAAAGGGAACCATAGGCGAAGAACAGGCATTTCTGAGGACTACTATGCTGGAGGAACTGAGAGGAATTTACGAATCCTACAAGCAATAGCATCATCCAGGTATATAATCCGCGGGAATTATTGATTAAGGCAATTTATATTGAGCAGAAATCCTCAGCCGACTCAACCCAGGGCTGGTACCATTGTAGGTATTATTATTGTACTGGTAGTTATACTTCTAACGCTTGCCATTTTAGACATTGAACCGTTTTCCTCTTTCAGGACCTCCATGAGAAAATGGGCGCAAAACCTCCCGACTACGATTCAGCAGGCATTTACCCCGATGACCTCACCCCTATTGCCAGCGGCATCCACGTCAACACCGGGACCTGCGGATACAGCCACGCAGATGATCGGCAACTGGTCCTATACTCTGAATAGCGTTAATTGGTCAGGTAATGCGGTGACGGTGGGCGTCACAATTCAAAATACGGGTGATAAAACATATCCTTTCGGATTCGGTTATCAGGTAAGCGATCAGTCATTTACCTCTATCTATAAGCTTTGCGCAGTTGACAGCAACCATTTGGTATTCTGGGATACTAGTGTGGATGCCTCCGGTATCGGGTTTTATAACCGCAGCTTCGGATCTGGTGAAAAACAAACCGGCACGCTTAAATTTACCGTCAATTCAGAGTCTCAGAAGCTTTACCTTTGCATATCCAACGGAGGCAACCCGGCCAACAAGCTATTTTATTTGGGTAGCCCCAGATAAACCGTTGTTATCTAAAAACGTTCCCGGCAATTCTGACTTCATCGCTCTCGTCCGCCTTCGGGGAAAGTTTATCTACGGCAAACTTCCTGACCCTGTCCCTCAATAGCTCTTCTTTTTCACCAAACCGGAAATTCATGCTTCGCTCCTTTACGGTTATGGGTGGGTAATACCGGCGGCCAGTTCAATCATATTCTTATAATCGGCCATATCCTTCATGGACTCGAAGTAGATCATCAGCCTCTGCGACTGAAATGAGCCTTCGGCATGTACCGCCACAACTTCGTTGTATACCTGCATCATCCTGCGCAAAAGCTGGAACATCCTGAGCCGGGCCTCAGCAGATACGCCGGCCTTCCCTCCCAGGTACTTTTTAATGTATTCGCCGATATCGGGATTCTGAAAATCCTTATAGGTCGGCGCCGTAACCAGGAGACCGCCGGCCACGTCCTGTACAATTTTCAGCGAGTTATGAAAGTTAGTGGCGAAATGATATTTGGCCATATTGGTCAGGACCGGGTTGGGTATAGGAATGCCGCCGTGCGTGGCAAAATCGATGCAAGATGCCCTTGCCAGCGACTTCAGTGTATTACAGTAGATAACCAGGTCGGTTATCTCTTCTCTGATATGTGGCACATCCTTGATACCGTTATATTCCGCCATGGCAACGGCTGCTCCCACCAGGCCTTCTGCCGAAGGTATCCTGTAGCTGGCTGCGGTGTGTCTATGCAGATAGGCGAAGTTATAGACCAGCGGCAGGGCGAACTTCCATTCCCCGCAGAGGAAAACCCTCTCCCACGGCACAAAAACATCCTCGAAGATGATAAGCGAATCGGTATGTGTCCTTATGGGATACTCAATGGGAAAGTCCAGGCTGCTGCGGTTGTGTTCTACCGGATGGCATATCTGTATGACCCCCTTAGTATTTGCGGGAATAGCGAAGGCTACTGCATAGTCCTTGTCTGCCTCCTCCATGTTCCGGCAGGGTATCACCAGAATCTCGTTACAGTAGGCGGCCGCGGTGATATGCGCTTTGGCGCCCCGCACCACGATGCCCTTGTCGTTGCGATCCACAATATGAACGTAGTAGTCGGCATGTCCCTGTTTGGGAGAGGAGGGACGCAGAACCCTGTCCCCCTTTACATCCGACATGGCGCAGGCCACGCTTAAATCCTTTTGCTGCAACAGCGTGTGATATTTCTCGGCCCTCTTTATATATTCCTTGTTGCCCATCATATTGGCAGTGATAATCACGGCATTCATGGCATCTGCGCCGATATCATGGGAGAATGGAATTACACCGCTGCCGAACCTGGTGGCTGCCACCATCAGCTCGTGCCTCTTCAATAGATCTTCCGAGTTCTTAGGGGTATAGTAATACCTGCTGATCGGTTCACCGGTCTCAGGATGCGACACAACCGCCAGATCACGGAATTGCTCCATCTCCGCCATCAGATAATCTACGGCGGCCGTATCCACACAAATTTTCAGGGAGTTATGTGTGGTAACATCGCCGACCTTTTCTCCCTCATAATAAACTACGCGACCGTCCTTCAAACTGTCTTTGTACTGCTGAACCGTCATTAGTCCCATGGCAACCTCCCTCGTAAATATATTTTTGTAAAATCTCTATATCTGTGTATGGAAAATCGACTCAAAGCCGATTGGTTCTAATCTGCCTGTTTCCGAGTACACTTTAATATAACCACGTCACTTAAAACCGGCAAATATCGTGACAACCAATCGAGACTTCCCAGTATCTTATCTGACATGGAACGCGGAAAGGTTGATAGCATATCTCCCCAACCGGGCATACTGCACAACATCGATACTCCCAATATTTTCTCCACCCGCATATGCTTTCGCGTCATGCAGACGACCATATTATAATCAAATTTCATGGTATGATCAGGTGGTATCTCCCAGGGAAGCCTGCGGTAGGGATTGCGTATATTAAATAGTTCCCTTATGCTGAATATCAATTTACCGATTTTGAATCCCAAGCTCTCAAAGTTAGCAATGGCGATTACCGCTGTACCCCCTGGCTTTATGGCAGCGGCCATCTGACGGACGGCCCTCTCCGGATCAGCGAAATGGTCCAGGGCGCCTTTGCAGACTATTTTATCAATAGATCCCGGGACAACAGGAATGCTTTCTGCAATAGCCTGTAATACCCCCGTCTTATGCCCGTCCAGCTTAAGTGATTGGCGTGCATGCTCCAGCATGACCGATGACGGTTCCACGCCTATAATTACCGAGCCGTATTTCGACATAGCCAGTATATCCATGGCTCGGCCGCAGCCGATGTCCAGAATGCGTTCTCCCGGTTTCGGATCAACCATCTGGATGGTAGCCTGACTCATTCTGGAAAAAAGGAACTCGACATCGGGCCGCAGCTTGTCCGGCAGCACGTCATTGTCATTCCATGTCAGATCTATTTTAATCATATATTAGAAGGCGCCCATGCAGAAGGCCGACGCGAAAAATAGAAAATTCAGCCAATCGTTTCAATATAAAGGAAATGTGCGGCGATTTGCCGCCTTTTGTGTAAAGTATATCAGAACAAAATACTCTGTCGCATTGCCGCCCCACAGACAGAACCATATATGTTAGTGATTTGCTATTGCCCTCTGAAGGTCTTCATAACTGGTTAATTTTGAGGCTTCCTCGACAAACTTCGATAACGCCGGGTATTTTGCCCTCAACTTCTGCATAGCGTCATAGATCGGGCTTACTGCGCCGGGATCTTGTCCGTATATCCCGTGAAAAGCGAAATAAGCCTGGTTCAATTTCCTTATATAATATCCATTCCCATTGAAAACCAGGCAGCGTTCATTCATATACTGCTCGGCTCCCGTTATATCTCCTTGCGCTAAGAACACGTCAACATTTTTCCTGGTCAGGCGCATTTCCTGATCGAAATCGAAACCCCGTCCCGCATTTGTCCCCTGCTGCTCGCCCAGATTTTTATAGTATTTTTCATATACCTTTTTACCGATCTCACCAGCCATGAGGCCGGCCAGCGTCTCATTCATTGTTATCACATCTGGGTTCTGGCTCACGCCTAACGAATCCAGCAAATATAAATAGCCTAGAGGCCTGAAAGCCAGATCCTGGTGAGACCATTCCTCTGCCGCGGCATCAATCACAGCTCTGACAGTCATGTCCGGAGATACTAAAGCCGGATAAGCTGCCCCAATACCACCTAACTCAACTACCAGAGATGAGAGGTTGAGGCCGTCAAGCTGATTTTCCAGGGACTCCACCTGGCTTAAACTCAAATCCGGCGGTAGTAAAATACGATCGAAGTATTCAATTTTATTTCTGGGAGATACGACCAACAGCAACGGCGGCCTTTCCAACCTGACGCGAACGCGAGGAATAATGTTAATTCCCTTATCTTTTAATACAGATTCAATCTGGCTGTCCAGGTCACTAAGATCAACCCCCTGATTATTTTTGCTTTGGCCATTTATCAAAGGCTGTAAAAAATTCTTCAGTTCCCAGCCGGGCACTTTAAGAGAGTAGGGTTCGGCAATCTTGTTGATCTCATCCTTCAGTTCGTATGCCGTAACAGCACTGGCCGCTTTTGATGGTATTCCCACTGCACAACCTGACAGTAGCGATATCAGGATAGATATATAAATAAAGAATTTGCTCAAGTCATGACCCTTTCAAACTTCAGTTGAAGTTGCCTGGAAGATCCCTCAATCTTAATGATAGCTCTTTAATATCGCTGATTGGAGCCAGACATGTACTCTGTTCGCAAATATAAACGGTTGTTTTTCCGCCAGCCATGGCACGATCGTTTAGCAGCTCAATCTTGTGGTCAACCGTATCTCTGGTTGGATCATATGCACATATCACCTTGTTGGGCAGATATTCGCTGTAAATCGTGTGGACAAATTTATTTGACTCCCCTGCTTCGCGTCTGCCTGCTATAACCAGTTCAAGTCCCGCTGATAGATAGAAGTCCAGTGTGCACAGCCAGTTTGCAAAACCCCTGGGAAAGGACCCCATCTGTTCCTGCATACCCCGTAAAGAATGCTCGGCGATCTTTTTGTAGGAAAGGTCTCCGGTCAATGCCGACACATATATCAGTGCCCTGATTGCGGCCGAGTTACCCGAAGGCATCGGGCTGTCGAGCAGGTTGCGCGGCCGGACAAAAAGCTTTTCGCTTACATTCGTAGTATCGTACAAAAGTCCATCCGAATTGCTTGCAAATTCGGCAACCATGGCATCGGACAGCGATATAGCTAGGTTCAGATATTTGGTTGAAAAACTAACCGCCTGCAAATCCAGCAGGCCCAGAATAACCAATGCATAGTCCTCAAGATAGCCCTGGGTACCCGCCTTCCCACCGCTATCTGTATGTGACAGCTTGCCGTTGCGCATCATTTTACTGGTTATAAAGTCAGCACACAATTCCGCAGCCTCAAGATAATCTTTTCTTTCCAGTGTTGCTGCCGCTTCGCACAGGCTGCGTATGGCCAGTCCGCTCCAGGATGCAATAATTTTATCATCCATATTTGGCCTGACCCTCTGTTGCCTGACCTTGCTCATTTCAGCTTTGACCACAGCCAAGAAGTCTTTATCTATAGCAGTCTGGCCTGTCAAATAAAGTACGTTTCTTCCTTCGAAATTTCCGGCTTCTGTTACTCCATAATAACGGCTGATCTTTTCAGCATCCTCATTGCCGACAATTTTATTTATCTCATCCCTGTTCCACGTATAATACTTTCCCTCCAGCCCCTCGCTATCTGCATCCTGTGAACTGTAAAAACCGCCATTCTTTGATCGCAGTTCCCTGATCAGATAGTCCAGTGTCTCGCAGGCAATTTTCTGATAAAGCTCATTATGAGTAACCTGATATGCATGCAGGTAAAGGCTACCCAACTGGGCATTATCATAGAGCATCTTTTCGAAGTGTGGTATGCGCCACTGATTATCCGTGGAATAGCGGTGGAAACCGCCCTCCAATTGATCATATATGCCGCCGCTAGCCATTTTCCTGAGGGTCAGTTCGACCATCTCAAGTATTTGCTTATCCTTTTTGCGTGCGGCGGTGCACAATAAGAATTCCATGACCGTAGCTTCAGGGAACTTTGGAGCATCGCCCAACCCGCCATTGTCATGATCGAAATCCAGACTTAATTTTTCATAAGCCTTATCCAGCAATTCTGTTGTCAATATTTCCGTGGTTATTGGACCTGGCGTTTGTTTTAGTGCCGCCTGCAATTCAGCACCGTGCTGCTCAATTTCCGCTTTATCGTGGCTGTAAGCCTGCGCCATTACTTTCAATATGTAGCTAAAGCCGAGCAAGCCATGCCGGTTCTCCGGTGGAAAATACGTACCCCCAAAAAAAGGAATACCTTCCGGCGTTAAAAATATGCTCAAAGGCCAGCCTCCCCTCCCGGTGAGGGCCTGGACCGCCTGCATATAAATATGATCGATCTCCGGACGTTCTTCCCTGTCTACCTTAATGCTGACAAAATTGTCGTTAAGAAATTTGGCTATTTCCTCATTCTCGAACGATTCATGAGCCATGACATGGCACCAGTGGCAGGACGAGTAACCTATACTGAGGAAAATCGGCCTGCCCTCTTTCCTGGCTTTGTTAAACGCCGCATCTCCCCATGGATACCAGTCTACGGGATTCTTTACATGCTGAAGCAGATAGGGGCTCGATTCCCCTGCCAGGTGGTTCAACTTTTTATTTCCGTTCATCAACTCACTAAAAACTCCGTGTTTATTGTGCCCTAAAAATACGGCTCATCCAAATATTTTCTATTCGCGCTACGCATTTTGGCTTAATACTTTTGTACCATTTATGCGCTTGTGCGCAAATTTAAATTAAGCGTCATGACGGATGCTACACGCCGTAACAGATGTTAAATTTAACGTGTAAAAGAAAACAAGGCTAAGAAAAATACTAAAGGAGACAACTAAAATGGCTGAACTTATGGAAAGAACTCAAAAGGTAGAAACAGGCGACGAAACTTCACAATTCAATTTCTGGACTGACAAGCAACCGTGCTGGGAAAAATGCCACTGCCCTGAAATGATTAAAGACGAGTGCCCGTCAACCAGATACCAGTTCCTGCCCTGCTGGGAGATCGAAGGCACTTACTGCAAGCTCGATGATCGTGGCGCAACCGGCAAAGATACCAGCATCTGCGAAGTCTGCCGTGTCTACAAGAAATATGGACATGACGAACCCATTCGGTTGAAGCTCTTCGGTAAAGGCATGGATACCCAACTCAAGGCTATCGAAAAAATAGCGCAGTAATTGCCAGACTAGCTCCTTTAGCAACTATAGAGAGCCGGCCTTGGAGGCCGGCTCTTTTTACGTCTCGGGCATATTTTCTTAATATGTGACTTTTATTACTTCAGCAAGCTAAAATATTGCTATAATTGGTTAACTGTGATAAATATAAATACAAGCACGAAATGGGGATGTCGAAAACGGTGGCCCACAAATTCTCAGGCTTATAATCCCTAAATATAGCTTTGCAGGTGTGAGGAATGGCAGAATTTTTTAGAAGCGGCGAACTATACCGTATTGCTATGCAAATGGAAAGGGCCGGGCTAGCTTTCTATATGGCAGTTGCAGGGCAGTCACCGGATGTATCGACCAGGGCTGTCTATGAATACCTGGCGTCGGCCGAAAAGCGACATCTGAAAACGTTCAGAAAGTTATGGAATAAAACGGGAAAGTCGGCACCTCCCGAGAGCTATAAGGGAGAATATCGTAAATACCTTAAAGCCCTGATTAAAGATGCGGTTTTCCCCAGTACTGCTGCTGCTAAGAGCAGGGCTGCTAAATCGGGCCCATTTGCAGCCCTGAAAACAGGTATACAGGCAGAGAAAGACAGCATCCTTTTCTATATGGAACTGCTTAACCTTTTACCGGATCCGGGGAAGGAGGCCGTTAAGAAGATACTAAGTGAAGAGAAGCGCCATCTCCGGCGGTTGCTGGAATACCAGGTGGACTTCGCAGGTTGTTTTAAATAGCTATGGATCTCAAGGGCAGTCGAACAGAACAAATGCTGGAAAAAGCATTTTCGAGGGAATTACTGGTACGCGCTCGCTATAAATATTATGCCGATACTGCCCGTAAGCAGGGTTTGGGACAGGTTGCCGATATTTTCGAGGCTACCTCCTCCAACGAAGCCGAGCACGCCACTCATGAATTCCACTTCCTGGGAGGGTCCCCGAATACAGCAAATAATCTTGAAAATGCCGTAGCACGGGAATTTGAAGAAGCTCATAAATTCTATCCGGAGGCGGAGGCAATAGCACGGGAGGAGGGCTTCGCCGAGATAGCAGACTTCTTTAACCGTACAGCCAAAGTAGAGCAAAAGCATGGGGAAAGCCTGCAGGCCGTGCTCAAATCTCTAAATACTTCAGAACCTCTGAAAGGCAAGACCGTCGGCCATTCCGCCGTCACTCTATCGCAGACCATGATGCCCAGCCAGACAAACCCGATGGGCTTTGTGCACGGCGGAGAGCTGATGAAAATGATGGATAACACGGCAGCCATAGTTGCTTTAAGGCATAGCCAGCATCCGGTGGTAACTGCTCAGGTGGACACCATTACGTTTAAAAACCCTGTACATATAGGCGAACTGGTTACAATTGATGCCAGGCTGACGTTCGTCAGCCATGCGACCATGGAAACCAGTATCACGGCCACCGCGGAAAACATGTTGAGCGGCGAAAAAAGGTTGGTGCTTACAGCTACATTCATTTTCGTTGCGCTGGATACGAACGGCAAGACTATCGAGGTCCCTCCACTTATTATCAGCACAGAGGAGGAGGAGAGGCTTTTCGCCGAAGGACAGGCCCAATACAATACACGCAAGCAAAGAACAAAATAGGAGCCTAATATGACGGATGAACAACACAGGTTGGTCGAAGCGCTCAAATATGCTATACAGATGGAGGTCGATGGGAAAAAATACTATACGTTGGTCAGCCAGGAAATAACCAACAAGGTCGGCAGTGAGCTTTATACCTACCTGGCTGAGCAGGAGGACCATCACAGGAAAAAATTCGAGGCCATCTACAAAGCGACTGTAGATAAACAGGGATGGCCTGCTGAAGTAGTACAGCCAGCCCGGACTTTTCAGCTCGCCACGCTATTCAGTGAAGCCATAAAAAACGAGGGCAAAGCAGTCGAGTCAAACCAGTATGCCCTTGAGGCCACAGCCAAAGCAGTGGACATGGAGATCAAATCACGGGACTTCTATAAAGAGCAGGCGCTTAAATCGGCCGCCGAAATAGAAAAGAAATTCTTCTCGTGCATAGCCGCTGAAGAGCAGGGACACTATCTGGCCCTGGTCGATTACAAAGAATATATATCCGATCCGGTTGGCTGGTTTACCAGGACCGAACATCCTCATCTGGATGGGGTCTAGTGCGTGTCATGTCATGAGCACTGAGCATTCCATCAAAGGTTGAAATTAAGCTTAGGGGGTATTAGTCAGTGGATACCAAGGCACTTCATGCGCTTTCATATGGTCTGTATATTGTATCGTCATTTAAAGAGGATAAAATCAACGGACAGATCATTAATACCGCCACACAGATTTGCTCTGAGCCGTATGTTATCGGGGTTATAGTAAACCGCAGTAACCTTACGCACGAATATATCACCAGCAGCCAGGCTTTCGCTGTTTCCATCCTGGCGCAGGATACCCCCCTCAAATTCATAGGGACTTTCGGTTTTCAAAGTGGCCGGGAAATCGACAAGTTTGCCGGTGTGAATTACAGGCGCGGAGTAACACAGTCACCTATAGTCCTCGATAATACCGTCGCTTTTCTCGAGGCCAAGGTTATCAGCCACCTGGATGCATACACACACACTATCTTCGTTGGCCTGCTAGCCGATGCCGGCGTTATAAAAGAAGGCGAACCTTTGACATATGCTTACTACCAGCAGGTCAAGCGCGGCACCACACCTAAATCGGCATCCAGCTATATTGCAGAAAATAAGGAGGAGAAAATAAAGATGGATAAATATCAGTGCTCTGTTTGCGGTTATATTTACGACCCCGAAAAAGGCGATCCTGATGGCGGAATCAAGCCAGGGACCAAATTCGAAGATATACCCGCAGACTGGACATGCCCGGTATGCGGCGCCAGCAAAGACCAATTTGTTAAGCTATAACGGAGTTTAAAATGAGTCGTCACGAGATTAAGCCCGGAATATATTCAGTGGGGGCCGTAGACTGGGACAGGCGCCTCTTCGACGCTCTTATACCGCTGCCGGACGGCACCAGCTATAACTCTTACCTGGTTAAGGGCAGCGAGAAAACCGCCCTGATCGATACGGTGGATCCTGCTATGGACTATGTGCTTATCGACAACCTGGACCGGTTAAAAATAGAACAAATCGATTACATTATCTGTAACCATGCTGAGCAGGACCATGCCGGCAGTATTACCATCATGCTGGACCTGTATCCTGAAGCCCGCGTTATATGCACGCCCAAATGCAAGGGCATGCTGATAGACCTCCTGCACCTGGATGAAAGCGTGTTTCAGACTGTGAACGATAAGGACACGCTATCACTGGGAGATCGCACCCTCGAATTCATCCATGCCCCCTGGGTGCACTGGCCCGAGACCATGTTGACCTATTTGCAGGAAGACAAAGTGCTGTTCCCCTGCGACTTCTTCGGCTCGCATCTGGCCCAATCCGCTCTTTACGTGCAGGATGAAGGACTAGTATACGAGTCCGCCAAGAGGTATTTCGGTGAAATAATGATGCCTTTCAGGACCAACATCCAGAAAAATATGGACAAGTTGAAAGACTATAAGATCGATATCATTGCCCCTAGCCACGGTCCCGTTTACGACAAGCCGGAGTTCATCTTGAAAGCTTACAGGAGCTGGGTCTATGATGAGCCGCGGAACATCGTCCTTCTTCCCTATGTATCCATGCACGGCAGCACCCGTGAGATGGTCGAATACTTTGTACAGGCGCTGACCGAGAGGAACGTTGATGTGAAACAATTCGATCTCACGGTAGCCGATCCCGGTAAGTTGGCCATCGCGCTGGTCGACGCTGCCACACTGGTTCTGGGCACATGCACGGTGCTGGGGGGTGCGCACCCGCTGGCCGCCAACGTTACCTTTCTGGCCAATGCGCTCAGGCCCAATTTGAAATTTGCCAGCATCATCGGGTCATTTGGCTGGGGCAGCAGGGCTATCGAACAAATTACAAGCATGCTCTCTAATCTCAAGCTGGAAGTACTGGAGCCGGTCTATATCAAGGGCAGCCCTGGCGAAGAGGATTTCAAAGCTCTCGATAAACTGGCTGAAACTATCGCCCAGAAGCATAGGGAGCGTGGATATAAATAAATTAGAGATGAGGTGAGGATATGACATATTGGATGTGTGAGAACTGTAGTTTTGTGATTGAGAACCCTAAACCACCTGAGCCGTGCCCGGGTTGCAAGATCAAATGCGCTTTCATGGACGTGACCTGCTATACGCCGGATTGCGGGGGCATCGGCACGCTTGACTCTAAACTGGTCGCGCACCGGGTGATGAAGAAGGAAAAGCCAGGCAAGGTCGTGCGCTTCAGTGACTTGATCAGGGGTAGGACCTCAGAGGGTAAGGAAAAACATATACCTTTCATCGAGATGGCAAAAGGACAGGGCCCCGGTGGCAAAGACCTGGTAGAAATCGAGGTGGGCAGGCAGGCGCCACACCCCAATACGCCGGAGCATTATATAGTCTGGGTACAAGCCTTTGGCGCCAAGAAGGACGGCCAGGTCCTTGACCTGGGAAGACAAGTTTTCCGGCCCGGATCCGGGAAACCCGTCTATAAGTTTGAAATCGACTCTTCACAATTCAAGCACTTGTTTTCTTTTGCCTACTGTAATCAACACGGCGTCTGGGAACAACACCTTGAACTGTAATCGCAGTTAACTATAATTTAAAGAGTATACATGCATTAGCAGGACCATGAGGTGAAAATTAAATGGCAGTAGTCGGACCGGACGGGGCCCCAACGGAGTCGGGCTCGAAGATACTCCTGGCCATCAACGCCGAGATGTCAACACCGGAACTGATCGCCCAGAGTACAGGTTTGGCCTTATTCCTCATTAAAAGCGGACTGCGTGATCTGGAGAAGGCCAGGCTGGTCAGGCGGTCGGGAGAACAGTACGTCCTGGATCAAAAGGGCATAGACCTGCTGAGTTGATATGAATCTTATGATTCTAGATATCTTTCGGAAGGGGGTGTGTACATGGCAATTGATCCCGTATGTGGAATGAAGGTGGATGAGAAAAAGGCGCCGGCGACATCCGAGTACAAGGGTAAAAAATATTATTTTTGTGCCATCGGCTGCAAGAAAGCCTTCGACGCCAACCCTGAGAAATACCTGACACAAAAGAAACAGCAGTAAAACTGCTCAAATCCACGTTCATATCTGAATAGGGAGACATTCATGTTTTTATTAAAATCCCTTCGTAATCACAGGTCAATAGCAATTTGTCTATATATCATATCTGCCGTATTAATAATCGGCCTCTCAGCCTGTCAGGTGCCCCAGCCAACACTACCTGTCCAAACTCCCTCCACCACACTTCAATCCCAACCAACTCCACCAATTCAACCCCCTGTTAACCCTCCATCCGCCAGTGTCAGATGGACTGCCGATGGCATCATCACAACCGGAGAATATCAAAACACCATGTCTTATGGTGACTATATTACCAACTGGTCTAACGACGATCAATACGTTTATATCGGCATACAGGCTAAAACTATGGGATGGGTTGCCATAGGCTTCGGCGCCACAACATTTATGAACAATGCCAATATTATTCAGGGTTATTTCAGCGGCGGCAAGGCGATAGTGGCTGACCAGTACAGCACCGGCAATTTCGGGCCACACAATGATGTCACCTCAATGGGCGGAACATACGCTATTTTGGATTCCGGAGGCACTCAGACTAACGGTACTACTATCATAGAGTTCAAACGTAAATTGGATCCTGGCGACAAATTCCACGCAGCGTTGATCAAAGGCTCTAATAAAATTATCTGGGCCTACGGCGGCGACAATCAGTACCTGATTAAGCATGTGTCGCGAGGAACAGGCGAGATAACAATTCAATAGCGTTAGACAGGGTACGTGAAATAATATTAACTTTGAAATTAACTTCGCGAGGATAAAAATGAAGCCCCGAAATACTGCATCTATACTTGTGCTCACTATCGTTTTGCTTTCCGCCATCACAATGTCATGTGCCGCTAAGCCTCAGGTAACTTATGACCCCAACAAGTCTTATGCCGCCGTGATCGCTATCGATTTGCCCAGCGCCCGTGCAACAATTGATGATATCCGGCAAAAATCAGCTGTGGACGGTTTCGAGGTCGGCCCAGTGGAATTTTATCAGCCGGGCGATGCTGACTTTATTACACATATTAACAAAATAACTTCCCAGGCTCATGTCGCACTCCTCTGGATAGCCAGTGGGATCGAAGATGTTCCAGGAATTCAGGAGGCGCTTGTCAACGCCGGGTATTCAGGTCAAACGCGGTTAGTGCCGGTTTCAGGCGCCGTGCCCTATCACCATTAGGCTACCGCTGATCGATCGGCTTCTTATTAACGGTCAGCTGGAGACCGTCGATCCCGGACACTGTAACCTCCTGGTCTTTGGCCAGGTTTCCATCCTGGGAGCGGGCCTTCCACAACTCACCCCGCACCCTGACAAAACCATCCGGGGTCAACTCTTTTTCCACAACGCCTGTACTGCCGGCTATCGATTCGGGTGCATTAACTCTCTTGTAGGATATGGTTGGATGCCCGATGCGGTACATAATATAGGAATATATAGCGAAAACGACCAGGGCCAGCCAGAGCGCCCAGGCCGGTAAAACAATCCCGAAGATAGGCAATATCCACAAAATAAGAGCCGCTATGGCAACCTCCTCAACAGCAGTGCTTATGATGGAATAAACTGTGTGCCAGCGGGCCGGATCACGCTTACTTAATTTGCCGGGCGTTTTCGTATCGTCCTTATCCTGATTCACAGCTACGATTATGTCATAAAGGCTGTTATAGGTAAATCCCCATACAATAATTGCCAGGCTAAATGATATAATCTTCACAAACGGGTTGTTATAGCATAATTCAGATGGCAGAAATCGATAGCGTCAAGCACAGGATAGCCCAACTCAGAGAACAGCTCAATTACCACAGTCTCCGCTATTATGTCCTGGACAGCCCGGAGATAAGCGACTCTGAGTACGATACGCTCATGCAAGAGCTTAAAAAACTCGAAGAGGCGCATCCCGACCTGATTACTCCCGATTCTCCCACACAGAGGGTTGGCGCCGAGCCAATCTCTACCTTCGGCATCGTTAACCACCCCCGTCCACTCCTCAGCCTGGCCAACGCCTTCAGCGACGAGGACCTGGACGCCTGGCACAAACGTATTTCCAACCTGTTGCCCGGCCATGATTTCGACTTTGTCTGCGAGTTAAAGATCGACGGGCTGGCCGTTGCCCTGACCTACGAAAAACATATGTTTACCGTGGGCGCCACACGTGGCAACGGCTTGCAGGGCGAGAATATAACGCAAAACCTCAAGACCATCAGGAGCATTCCCCTTTCCGTACCCGCGAATGCGCCCGCCCGGTTCGAAGTCAGGGGCGAAGCCTACCTGTCTAAAGACGGCCTGAAGAAGCTCAACGAGGAGCGCATTGCAGAAGGGCTGCCTTTATTCGCCAATCCACGCAATGCTGCAGCCGGTTCAGTCAGGCAACTCGACCCAAAGATAACCGCCCGACGTCCCCTGGATACTTTTATTTATCAGTTGGGCTGGGCCGAGGGCGGGAATTTACTCGCCACCCACTGGGAGATCATGCAGTATTTGAAGGCTCTGGGGTTTAAGATTAACCCCCATGTTACCCACTGCCGCAATATCGAAGAAGTCAAGCAATATTTTCACGAGTGGGTGGATAAGCGCGAACAGTTGCCCTACGATATAGACGGCGTGGTCATCAAGGTCAACTCCATCTCCTCTCAAGAGGAGCTGGGCTCCGTCGGCCACGACCCGCGCTGGGCCATAGCCTATAAATTCCCGGCAGTCCAGGGCACTACCCGGCTGCTTGATATAGGAATAAACGTGGGCAGGACCGGCAGCCTCAATCCTTCCGCCATACTCGAGCCGGTCAATATCGGCGGCGTCACTATCAGCAGGGCAACCTTGCATAATGAGGACGATATCCATCGCAAGGACATCCGCATCGGAGACTGGGTGCTGGTGCAGCGCGCCGGAGAGGTCATACCTGAGATCGTGGAGCCCATCATCAGCCGTCGCACCGGACATGAAAAGGTCTTTTATATGCCCACAACCTGCCCTGAATGCGGGGCCGAGGTTATACGGATTGAAGGCGAGGCCGTGCACCGCTGCACCAATACTGCCTGCCCGGCGCAAGCATTGGAGTCGATTATCCACTTCGCCAGCAAAGGGGCTATGGATATTGATGGAGTGGGCGAAAAGCTCTGCCGGGCACTATTCGAGCAGGGACTTATAAAGGACTCCGGCGACATTTATTATCTCAAGCGTGAGCAATTGCTGAATCTGGAAAGAATGGGGGTGAAGAGGGTTGCGCGGGTTCTGAATTCCATTGAGGCCAGCAAGCAAAGGCCACTGGCCCAGCTTATCTTCGCTCTCGGCATACCCAATATCGGCGGCGAGACCGCCTCCGTGCTGGTGCAGAACTACAACAGCATAGATGCACTATCAAAGGCCGGCCGTGAGCATCTGATGAGCATACCGTCCATCGGGCCCAAGGTATCCGACGGCATTCTGGCCTTTTTCCGCCAGCCTCAGAACACCGCCATCATCGACAAACTCAGAAAGGCGGGGGTGAAGATGGAATCGGCTGAGGCCATGCGTAAGGGCCTGCCGCTGTCGGGACAGGAGTTCGTCATCACCGGAAGGATGGAGTCTGCAGGAAGGCAGGAGCTGGAAGCGAGGATCAGGGTGCTGGGCGGCAAAGCCGGCTCAGACGTGACCCGCAAGACCGATTACCTGGTGGTCGGAGCCGACCCTGGTTCCAAGCTGGCACGAGCGCAATCTCTGGGCATCAAGATCCTCAGTGAAAATGAGTTACTGGCTATATTGAAAAATGCTGAGGACGCGCTGAAATAATACGCTAATAAACATGAAAATTATTGTAGGACTGGGCAACCCCGGAAGTAAATACAAGAACAACCGCCACAATATCGGCTTCCGCTGTATAGACTTTATCGCGGAGAAATGCTCCATTCCGGTCAAGAAACGCCTCTGCCAGTCGGATACAGGCCGCGGCGTAATAGCCGGAGAAGAAGTCTTGCTGGTCAAGCCCCATACCTTCGTCAACCTGAGCGGTGACTCCGTCGCATGTTTACTGGACAAATTTCATGCTGACCTCGGTGACCTTCTTGTAATACACGATGACCTCGACTTACCCACCGGCAGGCTGAGGCTTCGACTGGGCGGCCGTTCAGGCGGCCACCGGGGCATCAAGTCCATCATCAACTGCACCGGCGGCCAGGATTTCTACCGCATCAGGATAGGAATATCCAGGCCAGATAACACAACCAGCCGGTTAAAGGACGAGGACGATATTATCGACTATGTCCTGGGAGATTTCAGTTCAACCGAAGAAGGGCTTATTCAACCAGCATTAGCCAGCGCCGCCGAAGCTATTTCGTGCATCCTGGCCGAAGGCATGACCGCGGCCATGAACAGGTACAACAGACGTAAGTCCAGTTAATGGTGGAAACTTCATTGCCCGTTTCCCGTGATTTTTGCCTGTTCAATTCAGATTGTCCGTTAAAAAAAACGGATGGTATAATGACAGCGCTTCAAATTATCGCTATGTTAATCATCTCACCCTAACGAAAACGCTTCGAATAAGTTAATAGAGGTAGATAGCTATGAGCGGCAGCAAGAAAATAAAGGGCATCAGCGCACGTCAGATAATCGATTCCAGGGGTAATCCTACTATATCCGTGGAAGTCTTCCTGGATAGCGGCGTAGGCGGCAAGGCCGCAGTGCCTTCGGGAGCCAGCACCGGAAAATATGAGGCCCTGGAACTTCGGGACGGAGATATAAAGAGATACGGTGGTCTGAGTGTCCTGAAAGCTGTCGACAACGTAGTAAAAATAATTCAACCTGCAATTATCGGGTTCGATGTTTCAAGCCAAGAAAAGCTGGATACCAGATTAATAGAGCTGGACGGCACTCCCGATAAATCACACCTGGGAGCCAACGCCCTACTGGGAGTTTCACTCGCTGCGGCACACGCTGCGGCCAACTCGGTCAATAAGCCGCTTTACCGATATATAGGGGGAGAAGCCGCTATCACACTCCCGGTTCCCATGATGAATATCCTCAACGGCGGAAAGCACGCTGAAAACTCAACCGATCTGCAGGAGTTCATGGTCATGCCGACCGGCGCCAATAACTTTGCACAGGCCATGCAGATGGGATGCGAGGTCTATCACTCACTGAAAAAAGTTATCAGTGACAGGAAACTTAATACCAACGTCGGAGATGAGGGAGGATTCGCACCCTCCCTGCCGTCGAATAAGGACGCCATTGAGTTTATACTCGCTGCCATCGAAGCGGCGGGATATAAGCCCGGGGCTGACTGCAATATCGCCATTGACGCTGCGGCCAGTAGCTTCTACAAAGATGGCAAATATGTCTTGAAGAGCGAGGGCCGCACTCTCACCGGCGTTGAGATGGTGGACTTCTATGCCAACTGGGTCGCTAGATACCCCATTATCAGCATTGAGGACGGCCTCGATGAAGACGATTGGGATAGCTGGGTTTTACTGACGAAGAAGCTGGGCAACAAGGTGCAATTGATCGGCGACGATATCTATGTTACCAACGTTAAAAGGCTCCAAAGGGGTATCGATATGCGGGCCTCCAACTCGATATTAATCAAAGTCAACCAGATCGGAACCCTCACTGAAACGCTGGCGGCTATCCAAATGGCCCGCAAGGCTGGATGGACGGCCGTCATCAGCCACAGGTCGGGTGAGACCGAGGATACAACCATCGCCGACCTTGCGGTGGCTGAAAACTCGGGCCAGATCAAAACCGGCGCACCCTGCCGCAGCGAGAGGGTGGCCAAATATAACCGCCTCCTTGAGATCGAAGAGGATCTGGGAAGCAAGGCCAAATATTTAGGACGCAAGGCAGTAATTATTTAGGAGGAAAAAGCTTCATGGAGCTGTTTAAGGGCATCAATCAAATAAAACTACCCTTGCCCAACGCCAGCCTGGACAGCGTGAACGTCTATATAATCGAAGGAGCAAACGGGAACCTCATGATCGACACCGGCTGGAACACGCCGGAATGCTTCAACGCCCTGGCCCAGGAGATGAAGAACAGCGGCTTCGCCATGAAGGATATTACAGATATCGTTATCACGCACATCCACCCCGACCACTTCGGACTTGCTGGCAAAATCGCTGAGCTCTCCGGAGCCAAGATCATGGTAGAAGGAATTGAGAGCAGCCTTCTGGACTCCCGCTATACCCATCCCGAAGACCTAGTGCGGAAGATGTCCGCTTTTCTCAAGGCCAATGGGGTCCCCGATTGGGACTTGAAAATGCTTGCTGAGGCTTCATTCAATATACGCAACAATGTCTCGCCCGTTAAGTCTATTACTGCCCTGAAACACGGCGACAAGGTCAGCATGGACCCCTTCGAGTTTCAGGTATTCCTTACTCCCGGCCATTCCCCGGGCCACATCTGTCTTTATGAGCCCAATAAAAAATACCTGTTTTCCGGCGACCATGTTCTGGCCGAGATAGTCCCCAACGTCAGCTACCACCCTCAATCCGGCGATAACCCTCTCCGTGATTATGTAAACTCATTCAATGCCATATCCGAATTGGAAGTGAGCTTCGTATTTCCCGGCCACGGATCGGTCTTCAGCGGCCTGGCCCCTAAAATTGATGATATAATGCGTTTGCATCGTGACCGGATGAGGGGCATTCAAAAGGTGATGGGTGTGGAGATGAAAAGCGGCTACGACGTAGCCAAAAACATCCCCTGGACCGTCAATGGCGAGACCGTGCAATATGATAAGCTGGAACCGATAGACCGCAGGCTGGCACTGCTGGAAACACTGGCCCACCTGCAATTTATGACTGCTGAGAAGCAGGGTAAAAAAGTAACCGAGGGCGAAAAAACGGTCTACTGGTCGGGAGAATAATGCAGGATAAGCTGTTAAAGAAAATCCAGTCCCTTAACCTTGAATATAGCGACCGTCCCCAGCCGGAACTGCTGGTCGCCATGCCCAATCCCTCCGCTGAGCAGGAATATGAGGTACAGGTAGTTTCGCCTGAGTTCACGGCACTCTGCCCGGTCAATACCGCACAGCCCGATTTCGCCACGGTCACCATTAAATATGTGCCCGATAAATATATCATCGAGTTCAAATCGCTCAAATTGTATTTGACCAGCTATAGGACGGTAGCAATTTTCTACGAAGCCTCGACCAATCGCATCCTTAAAGATCTGGTCAAAGCGGTCAAGCCGAGGTCTATGGAGGTGATAAGCGACTGGAACGTCAGGGGCGGAATCTCAACCAGGATTACATGTTCGTACGATAAGAAAAAGCCCGTATAAGGAGGTTTATCCATGGCTTATAAAATAGGTATCAATGGATTTGGACGCATCGGCCGGCTGGTCTTCCGCACCATGAAGCAACACTATGGCGATAAGCTCGACATAGTCGCCGTTAACGACCTCACGGATGCCAAGACCAACGCCCATATGTTGAAATACGACAGCACCTACGGCATCTATCCCGGCAAGATCGAGGCCACTGCCGATTCCATAATCGTCGACGGCGCTGCTACCAAAGTAATCGCCGAACGCGACCCGGCCAAAATACCCTGGAAGGACATGGGTATTGAGGTCGTAGTTGAATCCACGGGACTTTTCACTGACGGACTCAAAGCGGCGGCCCATTTCCAGGGAGGGGCTAAAAAAGTCATCATCTCGGCCCCGGCCACCAATGAAGATATAACCATCGTCATGGGCGTGAACGACGATAAATACGACCCCAAGAAACATAAAATCATCTCCAACGCCTCCTGCACTACCAACGGCATAGCTCCCGTGGTCAAAGTGCTGAATGATAGCTTCGGGATCAGCAAAGGACTCTTGACCACCGTCCATGCCTATACTAATGACCAGAGGCTGCTGGATATGTACCACAAGGACCTGCGCAGGGCCAGGGCAGCTGCCCTGAATATCGTCCCCACGTCCACCGGTGCCGCTAGGGCCGTGGCGCTTGTCCTTCCCGAAATGAAGGGCAAATTGCACGGCATCGCTCTGAGGGTGCCCACACCAACCGTATCCATCTGCGACTTCGTATGTAATTTGAACTCAGAAGTCACCCCAGAGCAGATCAATGCCAAATTCAAAGAGGCCACGGCCGGCAGAATGGATGGCATACTTGAATACTGCGACGAACCGCTGGTCAGCACCGACTTCAAAGGCAACCAGCACAGTTCCATTTTCGACTCTCTCCAGACCTTGGTGCTGGGCGGCAACATGGCCAAGGTGATCGCCTGGTATGACAATGAATGGGGCTATAGCTGCCGGATGGCGGACGTGGCCCTAATGATCTTCAATAAAGGTCTTTAACCCGAAGAAATCTTATTTGACCGGGGAGGAAACTCCGGTCAGCTTTTCGCTGACTTCCCAGAGCCTTCGCGCCACTTCCGGATCGTGGGTTGCTGGCGATGTTTTACATATCGCCCCTTGCGTTTTAACATGCTGAAACTTCAGGTGCTCCCTGGTCTGGAAATATTTGCCCGACAGGCCTTCGACATCAGGTGAGGAAGCCAGGTAAACCGGTAGCCTGGCGCCCTGTTCAGGACCCTTCATAACGGTTTTGAAGAAATAATTAATGAGCGGATTGGAGTTTTCCCACAAACGGGAGGATACGCCTCCGGGGCAAACAGAGTTAACCGTCACCCCCGTCCCCTCAAGCCTGCGCCCCAGCTCGTAGGTATAGAGAATATCGGCCAGCTTCGACTGCGCGTAGGCCGTATCACGGTTATATCCCTTCTCACCCTGCAGGTTGGCAAAGTCCAGCCTGGCCGAGCGATGGGCCATAGAGGAGACGTTGACCACCCTTGAAGGTGCACCCGCTTTGAGCAAATTCAACAGCAGGTTGGTCAGCATGAAATAAGCCAGGTAGTTGACCGCGAAAGTCATCTCGATGCCGTCCTCGGTCATGACCCTTTTGTCCATAACTACCCCCGCATTATTTACGAGCACATGCAGCTCCTCATATTTTAATTTCAAGGCGGCCGCCAGACGCCTTATTTGATGCTGCGATGAAAGGTCGGCCAAGAATAGCTCTACTGATTTACTGCCGCTCTTCTGACGAATCTCATCCAGCGCCTCCCGCCCCCTGTCCGCATCGCGGCATACCATTATCACCGAGGCATCCTGCTTCGCCAACCCCAGCGCTATCTGCATGCCTATGCCCGAGCTTGCGCCGGTGACCAGGCAATGCTTTGCACTCATATCGTCTTGCAGCATTCGCTTCCTATTATTATTCAACCTCGACTACCCTGACCAGGCGTTCCACGCTCTTGTCAACGTACAGGTTATCCTGGACACATAATTTAATGGCGTGGTTAGGGCACACTTCCACACAGTGCCCGCAGCCTACGCAGCCTTCGGCTATCACCGAGTGTCCATCCGCCAGGCTGATCTTTCCGATGAAGCAGGCCGGGCCGCAGGTGCCACAGCCGATGCATGCTTCGGTCACTTCCAAGCTCACTCCGGGCATCCTGGTTAGCTTGCCGGCAATTTGCGGGTTTATATCCGGTATAAACCGCCATAGGCAGCAGCAAGGGCAACAATTACAGACGGTGAGCAGGTTTTCCCCGGGGCCTATACCCAGCCAAACGGTGTCCAGCTTGTTTCGGCCAATTATGTGAAAGAGCCCCTTCTCATTACAGCGCCTTATATGCTCATGTGCTTCTTCTTTCGATACCAGCCTGCCCAGGGCGGGATTGATGCCCAGTACGGCCTTCCCCATGAATAAACACCCCAGGCTCTGCGGATAGTCCTTACAGTTCGAACTCTCGCGGCAGATACAAAAATTCATCACCCAGTGATAGTTGGCGGCATCTATAAAGCGGTGTATGACCTCTGAGGGTAAAACGGTTTGGCCGGGCGGCTCCAGGTCCTTTTCCACCGGCACTACCCTGTCCTTGGGTAAGTAGATGATATCGTCTCTCTCAAACAGCCATCTCTCCAAAGCCCGGTCCAGCACGGGCAACCTGGTCAACCGCGCCAGCATGAACCTGAGCGGAAACCCGATCTCGATCAATTTTACCATCCATGTTGGCCTGGACATTATCTAAATACTCCCATACAGGATAACCTTTGAAACACCGGGGGCTTCCGATAAATTTTAAACGAGAAACGATTGAAAAACAATCCGTTATAAACTTTCCGTTGTATTCCACGTTTTTATATAATAGACACCGGGTCACTTAGGGGTAACCTGGTGTTATTTGAAGAACAACTTGTGCAGAGGGCCGTAAATGGAGACCAGGAAGCATTTACGCAAATATATGATATGCACTTTGACCGGATATATCGTTATATCTACCTCAAAGTGCACAGTCAGGCCACGGCCGAGGATTTAACTCAGGACGTGTTTATTAAGGCATATGAGGCAATAAATTCTTACAAATGGCGTGATCTTCCGTTTACCGCCTGGCTATTCAGGATTGCCCACAACCGGGTTATCGACTATATCCGTAAAATCTCCAGGGAAAAAAACGTTAGCCTGGATGAAGCTGACGCCATATCCTCCGGCGACCCGGTCTATATAACAGAACAGAATTTCGAAGTATTTCAGCTCAAGGACGCTCTCCGGCAGCTCCCAGACGCCCAGAGGGAAGTGGCAACCCTGCGCTTCATCTCGGAGCTGTCCATAGCGGAAGTAGCTTCAACACTGGGCAAAAGCGAGGGGACGGTCAAGGCCCTTCAGTTTAACGCCGTGGCATCCCTGAGAAAATTGCTTTACGGTAGAATCGATGGCTATTAGAATCGAAGAAGTATTTAACGACTGCTTTGAAAGGCTGCTCATGGGTGAGAGCCTCGAAAGCTGCTTGCGCAGGTATCCCGAGCACGCTGCCGAGCTCGATTCCATGCTGCGCACAGCCTTCGAGATTAAGCGGAAAGCCTTCCCGCTGCAACCCAGGCCGGAATTTAAATACTGGGCACGCACCAGGATGCAGAATGTCCAATACTATTCACCTCCCGCACCGGTAGAGGAAAAGGTAAGCGGCTCCAACCTGAGGCGCAACCTGGCTTTCTCCCTGGCCGCTTTACTGGTCTTTGTGATCGCCTCAAGTGGAACAGCCGCAG
>JBEKVW010000019.1:0-27680 GCA_049513695.1 Dehalococcoidia bacterium
TCGGCAATATGCGTAACCGTACAGGTATTAATGATTTGGATATCCGCGGCTTTTCCCGGCTTGAAGCCGTATCCGGTTAGAGATAATTCCCGTGCCAGCCTCTCGGATTCGGCCTGGTTCAGCTTGCAGCCGAGGGTATGAATGGCTACTGTAGGTCTATGGGTCATTTTACAGGTTGATTATATTGATAGCCTGGTATTCCGGTCAAAATATATAGCGATAGTGACGAAAGTGGTTGACAAAACCAGCCAATAACTTAAAATTACACTTGTACGTGAGAAACATCTGAAAGCCCGTTATCTACCTTCCAACAGATAGCCCGCGTTAGAAAATTAGCCACAGGAGGCCATGATATGACCACTCAGAGTTGCAATACACCAAGGTATTCCATTAAGGAGCCGAAAAACCTGTCGCCTCGCATCAAATGGCTACGCGATTACTATTTCCAGGGGAATAAACGCGCCTGGAATAATGAATTCGTAGGGTTCACCACCGGCACACCCTGGGACATGCAATACCAGGAAGGAAATTACTATATAGTGCCGGAGACTTATGTCTTCTTTCCTACCTTTACAGGCGCTTTCCAGCAGGTGTCTCATAAAGTCGAGCTGCCTGAGGGGTTCTGGGCATGGAGCCTGCCCGAACGACAGGCTTGGTTTGTCAAGGAAGTAATGGTCTATTATCTCCCACACGAGGTGTTACCCGGCGACCTTATAGCCGGTGGGCGCTTCAATGTTCAGACTTCCAAGTGCTTTACTGAAAAGGAAGCGAAGAGATATGCCGGAGAGGTCTACGGCAAAAAGGGCGCCAGGGCCGCCGAATTATGGTTCCACAATCACGGCTACGGTAATGCCGGGGCTACCAGCGGCCACCTTATTCCCGACTATCCGCGTATATTGAACGAGGGCTGGAAGAGCATTCACGAGGAATTGAACCGCAAACTGGCCTCGCTTTCGAAGCGGGAATACGATGGAGAAAAAGGCGAGCAGATCAGGGCTATGCTGGTGGCGGCCACCATGGCACGCGATGTAGCCTTCGAATACAGCGAGGAGTGTACCGCACTGGCGTCCAAAGAAACCGACAGCCAAAGGAAAAAAGAGCTACTCAAGATGGCTGATATACTCAGGCGCGTGCCCTGGGAGCCGGCGGGGTCTTTCTGGGAGGCTGTGCAGTCGTTGTGGATCACCCATATGCTGGTTATGAGTGAGGAGAATTATCCCGGCCCGGGCGTCTCATTCGGACGGGCCGATCAATATCTTTATCCTTTCTGGAAAAAGTCGCTGGTCGAAGATATAGACCGTGAATTCGGCAAAGAGATATTGAAGTGCTTCTGGATCCACTGTAATTACGCCTACGATGCTATGATCCGCACGGGGGGCAATCAGGGTATTACAGCCGGCTTCGGCCAGCTGATCACCCTATCGGGCATGGGCAAGGGCGGTGTGGACCTGAGCAACGATCTCACATACGCCATGCTTGATGTTATTGACGAGCTGACACCGCTTCTGGAACCTAAACCGAACGTGCGCCTGCACAGGAATAGCCCTGACAAATTAATGGACAAAGTGGTCGATATGATCGCCTCCAGTCAGGGGTCCCCCTTCCTGCTGAATTTTGATGAACGGTCCATTGCAGGCATGTTGCGAGAGGCCAGGATGGCGAATGCCGGCAAGCTTATCAATGCCGATAATGTCTTCGATTATGCGCCGGTAGGCTGCCTGGAAAATACCATGTGCGGAAACGACCGCTCGGGCACAGTTGATATCAATCTCAACCTGCTTAAAGCTGTAGAGCACGCCCTCACGGGAGGCTACGACCTGATTCCCTGGACCGACCCTATGACCGGCAAACAGGAGCAGCTCAAGCGCTGGGGCGTTACTACCGGAGATGCAACTAAACTCAGTAACTGGGATGAGTTCTGGAATGCCTACGTCCAGCAAACACAGGCTATTATTAAAAGGGCCGCCGAACTCTATGATTGGACCGACCGCATAAGGGCTGAGTACTTCCGCACGCCTTATCTGTCCTGCATGGTGCGCGGTTGCATAGATAAGGCCAAAGACGTCAACCAGGGCGGCGCCGAACTCAATTTCGTAACGCTTGAGGCTGTCACATTCGCCAACACCGTCGATTCGTTGCTGGCTGTTAAAAGTCTGGTTTTCGATAATAAAGACTGCACGATGCAGGAACTGATTCAAGCGCTTAAGGACAACTGGAAGGGCCACGAGGTGCTGCAGGCCAGGGCTACCAACAAGACACCCAAGTATGGAAGGGACGACGACAAGGCCGATGAGATGGGTAAAAAGGTCATGGAGCTGTGGGCCGGTGAGTCCTGGAAATACAAGACCTCTGCAACCGGAAAACAGTTCCGGCCGGGCATGTTGTCGTGGAATTATTGGGTAGGCGATGGTTATGTACTACCGGCCAGTCCCGACGGACGTCCCAAGGGTCGGTTCCTCTCCAATGCTATCTGCCCCTGTGCCGGCGCCGACACCAATGGCCCGACTGCCAACGTAAATTCGGTTGGGAAGGTGCTGGGCGGCAAGGACCCCGCAGGCAAAGGCGATTGGGAAGGCTATTTGAACCTGCTCCCCAACGGTGCCAGCCATACCATGACCTTTAGTCCGTCAATGCTGAGGGATGCAGAACATCGTGCCAAATTTAAAGCCTTCCTGCGCAGCTATGCGGAGAACGGCGGAAGCGCTTTGCAAATAAACATGATCGATGCCGACATCCTGCGTGACGCCCAGAAGAACCCTGAGGACTACCGTCATTTGCTGGTGAGAGTTACTGGCTACAACGCCTATTTCACGGCAATCGGCCGCGAGCTGCAGAATGAGATCATCGCCCGGGAAAGCCACAGGATGTAACGGACCTTTATGAAAATAGACCCAAACCCGGCCCTCAAGGCTGATGTAGAAGAAGCACCTGCTGACAACGTCAGTGGAGGAAGGGCGATTATCCTGCACACACAAAGGTTGTCCACCGAGGACGGACCGGGTATACGCACGACCGTGTTTTTTAAAGGATGCCCGCTGCACTGCGCCTGGTGCCATAATCCTGAGAGCATTTCTTCCAGGCGGCAGGTGCACTGGATGGAAGTGCATTGCATTGGATGCGGCATATGCCTGAAGACCTGCCCGTCCGGCTGCTTGGAGAATAAAGAAGGCACCATAGTAAGGGACAGGTCCCTCTGTCAGGTCTGCGGCAAATGTGTTGCGGCCTGTCCGGCAGGAGCACAGGAAATGCTGGGCAGAGTAGTGGGACTGGAAGAATTGCTTTCTGAGCTGCTGAAGGACAAGGTCTACTATGATAAGTCGGGCGGCGGGGTAACGCTCTCGGGTGGGGAACCACTCATGCAACCCCAATTTGCAGCCAATTTGCTGCACAGGCTCAAGGAAAACAGCGTCAACACGGCTATCGACACCTGCGGCCTATGCTCTTCAGCCTCCCTGGAGCTGGTGCTTCCTTATACGGATTTAATTTTATACGACCTTAAGGAGATCGACCCCGACAGGCACAGGGATTATACCTGGCAGGACAACCGGCGAATACTGGAAAATTTGCTTTTCCTCAGAGACTACCTGGCTGCCCATCCGGCGGCTGCAGCTCTCTGGATACGCACACCGCTCATTCCGGGGGCCACCGCCAACCGTGAAACGGTAAAGAGAGTGGGAAAATTTATCCACGATAACCTCGAAGGCCAGGTACAGCGCTGGGAGCTATGTGCATTCAACAACCTCTGCCGCGACAAGTACCGGCGCCTGGACATTGAATGGAAATACGCCTCGATGCCGCTGCTCAGCAGGCATGAGCTGGATGAGCTGGAACAAATCGCAAAACGGACGGGAACCAACCCCGATATAATATCAGCCACGGGAGCCACCCGGGTAGAAAACGCATGAAGGAGGCCGAAGATGCAGGAAAATAAATACACAACCTTTTCGGAACAGGAAATCGAAAGCTTCAAGCCGGAGATGAAAATCGGCCTGCTGGCCACTATCAACGAGGACGGGTTGCCGCACCTCACGCTCATATCTACCATGCAAGCAAGTTCGCCCACGGAGCTTTTCTGGGGGCAGTTCTCCGAAGGCATCAGCAAGGCCAACGTAATGAAGAATCCCAGGGCCGGCTTTCTGATTATGACGCTGGACAGGAACCTGTGGCGGGGCAAGGCTAAGTTCACCCGCACGGCCAAAACAGGCGCAGAATTCGACCTGCTCAATAATACTCCCATGTTCCGCTACAACGCCTATTTCGGCATCCATACTGTTTACTATATGGACCTGGTAGGGCATCTCGGTAAAGAGCCTCTCCCCATGGGCGCTATAATCCAGGCTGCCATCAAGACTATGGTAGCCAAAACCCTGGCCGGCAAAGGAAGCGGCAGGGAAGTCCTCAACCCGTTTACACACAAGCTGATCGATAAAATCGATAACTTAAAATTCCTGGCATATATCGACGGGGACGGTTATCCGTTGATAATCCCGGTTATACAAGCGCAAACGGCGGGAACCGACCGGGTTGTTTTTGCTTCATCCGTTTACCGCAACGACCTCAAGGCGATATCCAAAGATGCTTCTTGTGCATTGTTCTGCATGTCCTTCGATATGCAGACAGTGTTACTGCGCGGCATATTCCAGGGTATTCGCAGCATCGGAGGCATCAGATGTGGAGAAATCGAAGTGAACTGGATCTACAACCCCATGCCACCCAAGATGGATCAGGTCTACCCCATTAAAAAACTGGAAAAGATCACTTCTTTTTCGATTGCGCCTTAGCCGGTCATTTTTTGCCGTGCCGCTTCATAAAGCCATGCACAAAAATTCTTGTGGAATCCCTAGCTTCGATGAAAAAGCTGTGCAACTTATCCTGCAATAGTGTCAGCTCAGCTCCGGGTATCCTCTCCTCCAATATCTCACTGTTTTTAAAGGGTATGATCTGATCGGACGTGCCGCAGATTATCATGGTGGGCGACTTGATTCTGGGCAGCCTCTCCCAGGCATCAAATGTGGATATCGCCTGAGCCTGCCTGACAAAGACATATAACGGCGTAGGATATTGCGTAGTTACCTCGTGGTAGTACCTTAAATCTTCGGGGCTTGAGTCGATGAATTCATCCGTGCATAAAAAGCGGAAAATCTCACGGGACCTTTGCTCCGGTGTCATGCCTGCTAGATAGTTATAATCAAAAAGTATTTTTGCGCCTTCCGGAGTGGGCGGAACGGAATGCGGCCCTCCGCACGTAGTGCAACCCAGGACTAAATTTACCAACCTGTCGGCATGATTCAGCGCAAATTCCTGGGCTATCATGCCTCCCATGGAGACACCGAACACGCTGGCCTTCTTGATCGATAAGTCATCCAGCACCTTGCAGACATCATCAGCCATCCCGGCTATGGTGACCGGCGCGTCCGGCTTATCGCTTCTGCCTACGCCGCGGTTGTCGATCAGGGTCACCTGGTACTGAAGCTTGGCGAATTCCGCAGGCAGCGTCCCCCAGTGCAGCAGGTTATGGCCATAGCCCTGAATCAATACCAGTGGGTCACCCTGTCCCACGACTTCATAGTATATTTTCACACCGCCTGCATCGGCGAATGGCATAGCTCTCCTCCTCTTTTCGTTATTGAATTTCAGCCGGTTTTGCTGCGTTTTTTCCTATACGGTATTCGATTATACATGTTACAGCCATGTAATTGAAATGGACCAAACCAACTGCAGTCTTCCATGTTGACAATCATATTTAGATATATTAAGATATATCTTGTTATATTTTAATATACATTTTGGAGGGTTAAACATGCATGGACACAGATTTGGACACGGCCCCTGGATGGGCAGGATGTTCCGCAAAGGCGATTTTAAGTACGTGATACTCGATATGCTCAAGGATAAGCCCCGCCATGGCTACGAGATAATCCGTGAACTGGAGGGACAATTCGGGGGTTTATACGTCCCCAGCGCAGGGATTGTTTATCCTACGCTTCAATATCTTGAAGAGCTCGGGTATGTTTCGGCCGCCGAGCAGGATGCTAAAAAAGTATATACGATCACCGATGAAGGACGAAAATTTCTGGACGCTCAAAAAGTTACTGTGGATGGCATAAGGGACCATATAAAGGACTGCGGGTTTTCAAGATCGCATCATGAATTCCACGACCTCATGCACGACATAGGCCGGATAACCAGGTTATGCGCTGGTAGCGGGTGGGCAGCTACGCCGGATGACCTGAAAAAGATTCGTAAAATCGTCGATGATACATACGAAGATATCGACAAGATTTTGAAAAGGTAGCGTCAATTTTGCAAACCCGTCATGCCGCCTTATAATCACTTTAGATAATTTAAGGCAAGTATTACTCTGCCTGATTAAACAGTGAGGTGCATATGGGTGGCAAAAAGCGGCATTCGGCGTTTTTAGCTTTGGCTCTTATTGGACTGGCGCTTATTTATACGGGGTGCACAGGCATCGGTCAGTCAGATTTGCAGTCGCAGGCGCCACCCGTGGCGCCCATGCCCATCTTCACATTTGACCCCATCTTAGTTACGCCCCTGCCCGTTGTAGCAGGCCAGCCTTTCACTGTCACCGTGCTTGTTGGCAATACGGGGACTGTTTCGGGAACCTATACTGCGGACCTCTACATCAACGGTTCGAAGATAGACACCCAGAACATCCCGGTCCCTCCCGGAGCTAGCAGCAAAGCAGTATTTCAGACCACTGTCCGCGATCCGGGCCCAATTACGATTAAAATCGGACCGCAGACTTTACAGGTTAGCGTTATGGCGAGCCGCGTCCCCATTTCGCTTAAATTAGATACGGGACAGGTCGATGGATGCGATACCCTGGTCGGAAGTACATCGGATGCCGGCAGTGTCATTCAGTCACCCGATGCATATATGATTAAACTTACGGCGCCTGCGGGCGGCGTCACAATCAACGCCCTCGAAGTATTCGGTTCTATTAAAAGCAGCACTTACGATTACAATAACAGCAATATATGGGGACCGGGCACATGGGTGTATGGCTGGGATATAGCCTCCTTCGAACCAGTCAACCCTCAATTCACAGTAAATATTTACGATGTACATAAAACCAGGCTGTACACAGGCAGCTTTCCCAGGAGCATGTTCACCTATGCCCCGGCGTGGGTAACCATTACTATTCCGGATACGAGGATAAACGGCGATTTTTACGTTGAGGTGCTTCCATATAACCTCCCCAAACTTAGCTCTATGGGCTTTGGAGGCTGGGACAACTGGGGCAGGTATGTTGTGCACGAATGGTACGATCAGATATGCCTTGGTTATGAAAAGGTCATCGATGTGCAATCATGGGTCTCTTATCGGGGCGGCGTCATGCCAGAGCGCTACATCACTTACAACTGGCTAATCCGTGCCGACGGCTATCAGACGCAATAATGACTACCCGTATATTGCTTTGTATCAGATATGCAGTCATCTTCGTTGGCACATTCGCCGCCTATTTTTTCTATTTTCAATGGCATGATGTGCGCCCCGCATCGGAGATTATTCTGTTGACCTGTGTGGGCATCAACGGCTTGCTGGCCTTCTTCTCGCATACCATATTGCATAAATCCGACGCCAAAAGGCTGGGGATGGAGACCGCAAACCCGGGCTTTCAGTATGAAGTAGGTTTCGCCAACCTGGCATTCGGAGTAACCGCCATACTGGCCTTCCTGGGGCATTGGGGAGTAATTGCTAACACTGTCCTGATACTCGGCTTTTCGCTGTATATACTGCAGATTGTAATATTGCATCTTTGCCGCTACATTTCCGGTGAAAAAAGAGGCGCCGGTTATTTGGGGGGCTCCATCCTGGCGAGCGGATTATATACCGCTAATATGATTTTCTTCGCTGTTGCAGCAATGTTACAGGAGCACCTAGCGCCGTTTTAAACAGGCAACATTTATTTACTTTGCCCCTGTTTTATGGTATAAAACACCTTAAGAAAGCGTAGATGCAATTTGGCTCATACTCATTGGAAAATCCTACCCGAATCAGACAAACCCCTGGCCTATAAGGGCGTAGACGCGCTCGTTGCCAGGCTGCTTTACAACAGGGGTGTGCTCAATTCTTCGGACGCCGAGATCTTCCTTAAGGCTGACAAACGCCTTTCCATTGACCCTTTTACCATCCCGGATATGCATCCCGCTGTGAGCCGCGTTTATAAAGCCCTTATGTCCGGCGAAAAAATAGCCGTCTACGGGGATTTCGATGCCGACGGCATAACTGCCACGGCTTTACTGGTGCAGGGCCTGAGCGCGCTGGGAGCCGACGTAGTACCCTATATACCGCACCGCCTGCATGAGGGCTACGGGTTAAAAATAGGGGCTCTGGAGAAGCTGCGCAAAGAGGGTGTCACCCTTGTTATCACGGTCGACACCGGGATCACGGCATTTGAAGAGATCGAGAGATCGCACAAGATGGGCATGGAAATCCTGGTTACCGACCACCATGTGCCGCTGCAAGAACTGCCTTCGGCCAAGATCATAGTCAATCCCAAGCGCTCCGATCCTGCCACGTCATTTATAGATTTTGCCGGCGTGGGTGTGGCCTTCAAGCTTTTACAGGCCCTTCTCTCCGGAACCAGCCGAGAAGATTTGCTGAACAGCTCTCTGGAACTGGTTACGCTCGGCACCATTACCGACATGTCCCCTTTGTTAAACGAAAATCGCTACCTGGTGAAATCCGGGCTGCAGATTCTCAATAAGACCAAACGTGTCGGTCTGGTGGAATTGATGAAATGCGCGGGTATCGACCAGAGCAAGCTGACAACCGAGACAATTTCCTATCAAATAGGGCCGCGTTTGAACTCGGCCGGACGCCTGGACGATGCGGGTACGAGCTATCAGTTGCTGGTAACACAGGATCACGCACAAGCTAAGTCGCTGGCCATGGAACTGGAGGAAAAAAATAAAGAGCGGCAGCGCATTGTTGCCGAGACTTATGATAAGGTACGCCGGCAGATCGTAGAGGATGGCGTTGACAGGCCGATACTATGGGCCAGCGATGCCGATTACCAGTCGGGAGTGATGGGGCTGGTGGCCGGCAAGCTGACGGACGAATTTTACAGGCCTGTGATATTGATAAAGATAGGTTCGGAAACCTGCCGGGGCAGCGGGCGCAGCATCCCCGAGTTCGATCTCATGGCTGCCCTCAAATCCTGCTACCACCTTCTCACCAGGTATGGAGGACACGCACGGGCGGCGGGCTTTAACCTCCATACACGTGATTTGCAGCAGGTGCAGAAAAGGCTGAGCGTGCTGGCCGGGGAACAGTTGACCGGCCTGGACCTGCGGCCGCACATCAATATCGATGCCGAAGTGCCGCTAGCAGCCTTTTCCAAAGGAGTATTCGACGACATACGTCATCTGGAACCCTTCGGGATTGACAACCCGGCGCCCGTATTCCTGAGCCGCAAGGTAGAGGTCGTGGAGCAGAAGCTGGTCGGCAGCCAGAATGACCACATCAAATTGAAGCTCAAGCAGGACGGCATAGTCTGGGATACCATGGGCTTCCGGCTGGGAGGCTATGTGGGCGAGCTCGGGAGGCATATCGACATAGTCTACTGCGTAGAAGTCGATAATTTTAACGGCAGGGGACAGCTACGGCTCAACCTTCTGGACTTTTCACGCTCGTATTAGGCTGTTCGCCGGCCACAGACTGTCCGGTCGATTTGTATCTAACTGCCCTCACAATGAAGATAATCAGCGCTGTCGGAACCATTAAAATATCCATGATCTGCGCCTGGGGCAGCCCGAAAAGGAAGGGTTCTCCCTCCCGGAAAAAGTGAATTACAAAATCACCGACGCCGAAAACTACAAAATAGAGCATGAAAAGCTGGCCCTGCGGTTTTAGCCTTTTGCGCAATAGCCATAAAATACCGAACCCGATGAGATTCCAGATCAGGTGAAAAAGCTGCGTGGGGTAGATGGGAACACCCTGCGGCGCATAGCTGTTGGGGTTGTTATAACTAACTGCAATGGGCAGGTCGCAGACGTCGCCGTAACAGCATCCGTTGATCAGACATCCCACCCTGCCTATGGCCTGACCCAGGATTCCTCCGGGAACTGCTATATCACCCAACTGCCACAGGGAAATTTTCTTAACCAGAACATAGATTACAATGGCTATAAGCGCCCCCAGCATCGCTCCCCATATAGCCAGTCCGGCAAAGTTCAACAGCTCGGCTGGGTGCATCATATAGTAGTTCCACTGGTCTATAATATGTAGCAGCCTGGCGCCCACTATGCCGCCGATGAGCGCCCACAGGGCGACATCCCAGATCACGTCCTGCGAGTAGCCCGTTCTCCTGGCCTCCAGCAGGGAAACTCCGATGGCCGCAACCACCGCCAGAACGATCATGACACCGTACCACCTAATCTCCAGCGTGCCTAAGGTCAGAATTACCGGATTCCAATCTATATTCCACATTTTTTACACTGCCTTACTAAAAATAGCTTCGACGAACAACCCGGCGTCGAAAGGAGCGATATCGTCGATCTTTTCGCCTGTTCCGATATACTTAATGGGTATCTGAAGCTCATTGCAAATCGCAAATACGATGCCGCCCTTGGCCGTCCCGTCCAGTTTTGTCAGGAAAATACCCGTAACGTCGGTGGCCTCGGTAAAACTGCGTGCCTGCGACAGCCCATTTTGGCCGGTGGTGGCATCTATAACCAGCAGCACCTCCATGTCTGTCTGATATTTGCCAGCTACCTTTTTGATCTTTTTTAACTCGTCCATGAGATTATGCTTGGTCTGAAGCCTCCCAGCCGTATCTATTATAACGGCATCCGCTTTGCGGCTGTGCGCCGCCTCCAGGGTATCAAATACCACGGCTCCCGGATCGGCGCCCGGCTGGTGGGCTATAACGTCTACTCCTATCCTCTCCCCCCACATCTTTAGCTGGTCTGAAGCAGCCGCACGGAATGTATCTGCCGCTCCCAGAACGACTTTTTTTCCCCTGTTTTTATACTCATTAGCCAGCTTGGCGATACTCGTTGTCTTGCCCGTCCCGTTAACACCCACCATCAGGATTATTTTCATACCATCGGCAGGATTTGTAACTCTGGCCTCTGCTGCAACATCCAGGAGCAGCTTCATTTCCGCTTTTAAAGCATTCAGTATCTGGCTGCTTTCTGTCAGCTTTTCATTTTTAAGGCGTTTCCTGACCTCTGTAAGCACCCTGTCGGTAGTCTCGACTCCGACATCGGCCGTTATAAGCAGTTCCTCAAGCTCGTTCCATGTGGAGTCCTCGATTCTGGACCGGCTGAAAAGATCGGCGATCCGGCTGAAAAATCCTTCACGGCTACGTTTTACGCCGCGTTCTGTACGTTCGAATAAGTCCGCCATCTAAATTCCGTTTAACTCTGGAATTGTATTCCATTGACGGCGCTACGGGCAAGTAGCGGTTGCCCTTATCTTGCAGATATCGGAATTGTGGACAGCAGATGGAAGCGGTGAACGCTATTTTGTTTCAACGATCTTCTGGTAACCTTTGAGCATCTCGGTCTTGATCATTGTGCGCACCATTTCCCGCATCTTGGGGTCCTGGATCATCTTGATCATCTGTCCGCTGAACTCAAGGTACCTGGTGTCGTTCTGCGGGAAATCGAACATGTTGTGCGCTTCATAAAAACGGAAATCGGCATCGAAAGGAAAACGCAACCTCGACCAGATCTGATCGCGGAAGAGTTTGTGCCCACCCACCCCCAGGAAGGTACTGGGTCTAACGTATTTTTGTTGAGCGTAGTCCACACATTTAGCGGCGAAATCATCCAGCAGCGTGTCTACCTTGGATGAATCCGCGCTCTCATCGGTAACCACACCAGCCAGGTTGGCCTCCGACATCTCCGCCTGGGCCAGCATTATCTCCTGCAAATTGGCCAACTGTGAGAGAGGGCCCGAAACTATAAACCCTACCTGCTTGCCTATCTGTATCGGTATATGGCCGTTAAAAAAGCTCCTGTCCCAGAACATCTTGATCCTTGAGGACAGAAAACGATCCTTTATGGCCCCGGCGAATACGGTTACATCCGAATCGCGTCCCGAGTTGAAGAATTCCATGAAGCCATCCTTATCCCTGTAAACGCAGACGTTGTCAAAGGCGCACTGCAAGCATCCCAGACAGCCGCCCTTCATGTCGATATCGTGCAGATTGAAAACCTCGATGTCCTGTTTAAATGCCTTGCGGAACCTGTCGACCATATTTGCCACGTTTGATTTTTCATCCATATCGGCCAGTACCCTGATTTTAATTCCGCCCGTATCTATGCGGTCGGCAGCCTTGCCCGACTTATAGACGAAGGAGCCGTATTTCAAAGGAACGTAGCTTTTATTCGTGGGGGCCTGGTTCTGGATGGCCTTGAGGAAATCCCCCGCCCATTTAATCAGTATCCTGCGTTTATCTTCGATAAATATATCATCCATGTCAGCCGAAAATGACTCGACAAATTTCATCCCCAGGTCGTCGCAAATGCCATGTACATAGTTGTGCGCGGTATGGTCGAAGAAATGGATGGAGGTGGATAGCGCACAGGTGTATTTACCCTCGAAAGCTCCCGTGACGCCCTGCTCGCTGATCATTTCGATGAACCTCTTATACTGAGAGGCTACCAGGAAGACATACAGCGGGAAGGCCCATATCACTCCGTCCGACTTTTTCACTATTTCTATGGTCTTCAGGAACTCCTGTTTATCCTTTTCCAGCTTCAAAATATCGTGCGCAATGTTGATAATGTCGAACTCATGCTCCGGTAACTTCTTCTGGATGAATTTTACGTATTGGACGGTGACGCTTATTTCACCCTTGGGACTTCCATTAAGAACCGCTATTTTCACAGGTTTATCCTCCTGCTAAAAAATCGATGGAAGCGAGACTGGCCCGCTTCCATCAAGCATATCACAAAGATAGTTTGTGTACAAACTATTATTAAGGGACCACTACCGTGGTTGTCTGGGCCATGGTATTCCCGCCGTTGCTGGCCATCAAAGTGTAGGTGGTTGTGGTGACCGGGTATACCTTTTGAGACCCGCTGGCCCCGACCGGCCCGACACCATGATCGATGATAACAGTATCCGCGTTGGAGACGCTCCAATACAGTTTTGCTTCCAGTCCGCTTGGGCCAGAGACGATGCCGCTGTTATGGAAATCATTGATAGTCGGCCAAGTGGATGGAACAGGCATGGCAACGGGGGTTACTACTACCGTGGTTGTCCGGACCATGGTATTCCCGCCGTTGCTGGCCATTAAAGTATAGGTAGTTGTAGTGACCGGGTATACTTTTTGCGACCCGTTGGTCCCGACCGATCCAACACCATGATCGATGATAACTGTATCCGCGTTGGAGACACTCCAATACAGTTTTGCCTCTAATACTCCACCCGAACCAACGACAGTGCCGCTATTATGGAAATCAGTGATCGTCGGCCAGGTGGATGGAACAGGCATGGCAGTGGGAGGAGCTGAGCCGCCGACAATGATCGTGGTTGTAGCATAGTTGGTACCATAGGCATTCGAGGCCGTCAGCGTAAGCATCATGGTGGAGGAAGGAGTGACGATCATACTGCCGTTTGAGGCCATCGAGCCCAGGCCCGTGATACTCACCGATGAAGCATTGGCGACGCTCCAGCTCAATACGGTCGAATCTCCGGCCGCAATAGCCGATGGGCTGGCGGCAAAGGAAATTATGTTCGGCACGCTCCCGCTGTAGGGTGGGGTGACGGTTGAACCCGCCACCGTAATTACCGTCGAAGCCGAGCTCTGGCCGGTGCTGTTGTATGCTTCAAGGACGTATGTCGTGGTCGTAACGGGGTAAACTGAGGAGCTCCCACTGGTGGCGACACTGCCTATACCGCTGATCTTGGCGCCGGTAGCATTGGTCACGCTCCAGCTAAGAACAGTCGATGCCCCGGCGCTGATCGAAGAAGGGGTGGCTGAGAAAGAGGTTATGACAGGTAATCCGGCGCTGCCGGAAGGTGGAGTTGGCGGTGTAACCGCCGTGCTGACTGTAAGCAGCGCGGTTGCCCTGGTGCTGCCGGCTTTATTGCTGGCTGTAATAGTGTAGGTAGTTGTAGCTGCAGGAGCCACTTTTTCCGAGCTGTTTGCGGTTGTTTTACCTATGCCCGGGTCGATGCTGACCGACGATGCATTCGATACCTCCCAGCTCAATATGGCGGCGCCTCCCGAGCTGATGCTGATGGGATTTACCTCGAACTTAACTATTTCAGGCGCTTTGCTCGAGCCCCCACCCATGTCTATGGTTATACAACCTGTTAAAACCAATAATAAGCTTAGAACCACAAACAGAACACGCTTCATATCGACACCATCCCATAAAATTATTAGTGAATTGTTAAGCAACGGTATGATACAGTGCCTGCGATTCCTTGTAAAGAGCTACTTTGGTACTGTATTTGCCTGTGCGGATCGGCCGACTTTATACAGATCGGGATCATGAAAGAGATCGGCCACAAATTCGGCCGTCTTTTAGACGTGATTCTAATGCAGAAAATTTATCCTGACCGGGGTTAGTCCCGTCATCCAGGCTATCACAGGCATCAGGGGCCGCCCGACCTTGTTTTACCGCGTTGGGCCGGCTGGCCGCCATCATGACCATGCTTGGTTTCCAGCACCCTGAGCCGACCGCTCTCACTTGTGATCACAACGCCGAAAGTCTCGAGCAGAGCTTCGGGTGTCATGACCTCCTGCGGCGGGCCCAGAGCCACCACACGGCGGGCCAGGAGCATCACCTGGTTGCAGAGATTTGCTTCTTCCTGGATATCATGGGTGGCCAGTATGACGGAAGCACCACGGCGGATCTCAGCATCAATGGCCTGTAGATAGAGGTCCCGGCCTCCGGCATCCAGGCCGGCTGTCGGCTCATCCAGCACCAGCAAATCCGCCTGGTGCGCCAGGACCTGCGCCAGGTAAGTGCGCTGCTGCTGGCCGCCGGAGAGAAATCTAAGCGGCGTGTTAGCCAGGTGCTCGATCCCCATGGTACGCATGGCCCAGTGGACAATGTCATCGTCTTTTTTGCCGGCCCGTCCCAGCAGGCCCAGAAGAGGAAAGCGACCCATTCGTACGACGTCCCTTGCCTGCAGGGGCAGAATAAACCCTGAATTGTGGAATTGGCCCAGGTAGGCAATCCGGCGCGCATTGCTGCCCGGCGGCATGCCGAATACGGACAAATCGCCTTTTATCGGAGGAAGCAGGCCGACGATCGTTCGCAGCAGCGTGGATTTCCCCGAGCCGTTGGTGCCGATCAGGCCGATCGCCTGACCCTTCGCCACCTCGAAATCGACGTCCGGTACGATAACCTCTCCGTCGTAGCCTATATTCAAACGCCGAGCCAGAACGCACAGACCTTCGCTTTCGAATGAGCGTTCCCCGGCAGTGTTATCAGCTAAGCTCTTCATCTTTCCATCTTCCCTTCAGTTGTTGCAGGCACATTGCGGTCTACTGCGCCTCCTTTGCGGATATTCTGCGCAATGAATACGACGAAGAAAATTATCACAGCTACCATTATTATGGCAGGCCCGGCCGCAAGGTTGAAGTAGTAGCTGATCAGCAGCCCGAAATACATGGACAGCGCCCCAAAGGCTACGGCCCAGGCCATCATGACCTCGACTCGCCTGGCAAGCAGCGCAGCCGCACCGGCCGGCGCAATCAGCAGGCCGAAGACCAGCAGTGTGCCCACCGTCTGGAAGGACACTATTATCGTTGTAGCAATCATGAACAGCATGATATTGTGGTACAACCTGGAAGAGAAACCCGCCACCTGCGCCTGCTCCGGGTCAAAGCTCAGCAGCATAAACGGGCGGTAACAGATGATTGCCGCGGCGATGACTATGACTGTAGCCGCCAGTTGAACGAAAATAGCAGAGCTGCCGATGCCGAGGATCTCGCCGAACAGTATGCGAGTCAGATCACCGCTGAAAGAGCTCGAGCGAGACACCATCATTACGCCCAGCGACAGCATGCCGATGAACAACAGCCCGATGGCGGTATCGGAGGACAGGCGTGACTTCTGTGTGATCAGGCTGATACCCCCGATCATAAAAACAGCGCCGATGGCCGCGCCCAGAATGCCCGGGAAACCCAGCAGGAACGCCAGTGCAATGCCGGGTAGTACGCCGTGGGACAGCGCATCCCCGATGAAGGCCAGCCCCCGCAGGATGACGAATGTGCCTGCCACCGCACAGGCAATGGAGACGAGCACACCTGCGACCAGAGCCTGCCGCATGAACTCGTTGGCGGCGAACGGTGTAATCAGTGCATCCATAGCTTCGGCCTTACCTCAACGCATCGGAGATGGTACTTGCAATATTATTCATGAACGTGAAATAGGAGCCGTCAGGCGGTAGCGCATGCGTGGTGAGCTGCACAACCTTCACGCCCATTTCGTCCCCTATAGCTTTGGCCACCGCCGGCGAGGTCCCCAATTCGGTGAATATCGCCTTAACGTGGTTATCCTGGACAGCCTTTTTGAGAGCCGCCAGGTCCGCCGCCGAGACCTCCGCCTGGCTTGAAAGGCTGGGAACTATCACACCTACGAGTTTGAAGCCGTAGCGCTGTGCAAAATAACCCATGGACTCGTGTCCGGTAACCAGCTTGCGGTCCTGCTGCGGAATGACGGACAGGGTATCGGCTACCTGGTCATTCAAGGCGTCCAGCTGGCTCTCAAGGTCTGCGGCCCGGTCCGCTACGTCGAGTCCGAAATCGGACTTAAGCTCAGTTGAGAGCGCAGCTATCACACTCTTCATAGCGAGCGGGTCCATCCAGAGATGAGGGTCGGGCGCCCCAATTGCCTGGTCGGGGTCGCCGGATGGAATTCCTTCACCCGTGCCGACATGTCGGATGGAAATATAATCTGAGGCGGTAAAAAACTTGACTCCGTTGCTTCTGGCCGTCGTCAGCGTCTTCTCCATACCGCCCTCCAGGCCCAGGCCGTTCTGAACCACCAGGTCGGCGTTATTTAGCTTCTCTATATCCTGCGCGGACGGCTCCCATTCGTGAGGATCGAGCCCGTTTGGAATGGAGATAACGACATCCGCTTTCCCATCGACCAGGTCTGTAACTACGGACCCCAGAATGGCGTACGTGACTACAATCGTTTTCCGAGCTTTCACTACCTTGCCGGCTGGTACACAGGAGACGCCAAAGGCTAACGTCAATAAGACGGCTACTGCGATTGACACCGCGATGTTTCTTTTCATGGTTCCCTTTTTATGACTCATTTCCTGCGCGTGCGGGTCTCTTTTTTTCGGCCTGGCATTCAGGACAGCGGCCCAGGAATTCCAGCAGGTGCCTGTCTATCCTGAAGCCGGTCTCCTGCGTTATCGTTTGTTCCAGATCATCCAATTCGCAATCGCTGAAATCGACCACTTTGCCGCATCCGTTGCAGACCAGGTGGTGGTGATGGCCGCCGGGCCTTTTCAGGTAGCTTCTGCACGCGTCCCCTATGTGCACCTCGCAGAGCATCCCGCTGCGTTCAAGCATATCCAGCGCCCTGTAAACCGTGACCAGCCCGATGCCGCGGTGTTTGGCCTTTAATTTACTGTAAATATCGGCGGGGGTGAGATGCTCCTGGCTCTGGCTGATAACCTGTATAATGGCCCGCCTCTGGGGAGTAAGTTTGAAACCCTTCCTCTTCAGCTCAGCCGCAATAAGTTTGCCCGTCATGTGATTTATAGCCTAATTGAAAACGTTTTTCATCTATTATCGTAACAATGCTCGGCATCCTTGTCAATCCGGTCCTGCAAAACGGCCCGAGCCCTGTCGTGCAAAGCCCTCAGCTACTTCAATTCCAGCCCTATCTTAAATGCTTTGCCGACCTCTTCGCCCAATCCCTGGTAGACATTGGTGGGCAGCATGGTCCAGATCAATGGCATGATCTTTTTCACATCGGGATGCTGGCCGGAAAAACAGTTTCCCGATACATACACCTCTTCAATCTTTCCAATAACCAGCACATGGCTGCCCAGATCGAGGGTGTGCTCGATTTTGCATTCCAGATTCACCGGGCACTGGTGCACCATGGGCGCCGTCTCCAGCTTGCCGTAGAATACCTTAAACCCGCAGACCTTCACCTTATCTACTTTGGCCCCGCTGACTATGCCGCAGTAATCAACCTCTTTGGCCTGGTGCGTGGAAGGCACATTGACGGAGAAGGTCCCGTTTTCGTTCATCCCTTTGAGTGTATAGCGCACGTGCCTTATGGCTACGGATATCATGGGCGGCTCGCTGCAGGCGACACCCGCCCAGGCCACCGTCATAAAATTAGCTTTGCCTTCAACGTTAGCGCCCACCAGCAGCGCGGGTGTGGGATATACCAGGGTTTGAGGCCCCATTTTGACCTTTTCCATTTTTGCTCACTCCTTCAATTCATGTAACCGTATTTATTTTTCCAGTATTTCTTTCATAGGCGTCCAGTAATAATCGATCCAGCCCTGCTTGATATCCTCGTAAAATTCCTCCGGCACCCCGCTCTGTGTGAATGTCAGCCTGGTCCCGCCCTCCACTTTCTTGAGAGCAAACGTCGCCCTGGAGTAATGCCCTTTTGGCCAATCGCTATAGCGCCAGGTCTGAACGATCTTTTCATCCGGCACCAGCTCGAGGTTCACACCTTCGATATAATCGCCCACCGCAAACTTCCCGCCCACGCTGCGGCTTATTTTGGCCAGGTCACCGGCCAGCACGGAATGCTTTTTGGAATCCATCAACAATTCGTAAACCGCATGTGGACTGGCCTTGAAAGTCGCCTGTTGTTTGATCAGCCTCGTCTCCATTTCAACCCCCTTTTTATATGTGTTTGAAGAATTTTAGCATAAAAATACTTGGGTTGAGCGATATGCCTATATAGGCTATTCAGCCGCCATGATAGAATAGGCCGAAGTCTATTGCGGATTTCGTCACCCAGGATGAAAACAGTTGAGGAGAGGTTTCGGCAGTTCTTAAGTTTGGCTTCGCTTTCTGGCTCTAATTCAAACCTTTGGTCTGGACGGGGTAGTCATTCTTCAAGTTCTTCTACTATCAAATTCTTCTATTATATTGCTTAATCTCTTGATTTCGGATCGTAACGTTGGGATTTCCGTTAGAATCGTAGTGTGTGCTGATAAAATATAGTTATATTGATCTTCTGGGAAATCATCCTGATTCTGATAAGGGCCAGAATATGCTTTATCAGCCTTTACTTCGAGTTTTTCAAATTCAACACTAAATAAAAGATCATTTAAAGAAATGGGCACAGGTTCAGGTCCCGCATTTAACAGACTCATAGTCAGTCTTCCGTTAAAACCGGGATCAAGTTGTAGTCCCCCAAATGCATTTATACCACGTCTAGCAAAGTAAGACCGTATTCCAAACCTGCCACACATATCCAATGGCAGCGAAAGTCTTTCGTTAGAAAGGACTCCTATCATTTGCCCGGATAGCACTTTATAAACTGGCCTATCTTCCGATAGGATAATTACTCTACCTAGCTGTTCTGGATTTATAGGGCTAACCAAAATCTTACTACTAACCCTCAAGTCATAAGAGGCAGGCTGTAATTGCAGGGGATTGAAAGGTTCAATTCCTAGTTTACCTTTAGATATCATCTGCCTGATTTGGCTATCTACTAGTATGCCCATGCTCCTCCCGAATAAATAGCTATACTTTTTCTGGTATTGTATTCGCTACGGAAGCATTTTACAACCTCCCAAGCGAAGATTATACCAGTGTAGTAGATATGCTCACTGTCTGATACACCTCCACTCCAATGTCGTGTAAGGAAGGAACTATCTGATAAAGTCACAAAATTAGAAGGGATGATCGAGGATCACATTAATAAGAGTTAACTTGACCAATCAGCCTAAACAATGATTACTCAGCATTAAAAATAAACTGATTCCTTAATCTAGTGGGCGACAAAGGTATAAACAAGAAGGATAAGCCAAATAGTCAACAGACATACTGGAACAAGCCTTCTAATGCGCCAGGTTTCTCTATACCATCGTTTTTTACCATTTACAAGTTCCTCTGTATAAGCCTGTGAATCGAATAGACTTGGGTATTTATTATCGAGCAAACTTTCCAAGTATTTCATTCTTTTCATTCTTGCGAAGGAATAGCTTGCCGACCTATTTATTATCAAAGCCCACACAATCGAAAATACCATTGCCATGAGACACGTAAATAAATGTAGAATCCATTTGTACATGGGTAGAGTTACATAAACTATAAATAGCCCACTCACAATAACCGAATAGATTGATTCCCATAGGGGGAATATTTGTTCGCCCGAAAAATACTGATCCTGTGCTAGTTGTAATGCCTTATAAATCCTATCTGCTTCTTCATCCATACCATACTACCCCCCAAGCGATGATTATACCGCTATAGCAGAGGTGTCCACTTCTTGTAGCTTGGATTTTAGCAATTCAACCATCCCCTCTGCCGCCAGCTTGAGTTCTTCTTCAGACAGTGTGATGGACTCCCTCCACTTGATATAAGGGGATGTCTCTGCCAGACATTTAAGATTACCCGAGTGGTCGCAGTCTCCCCATACCGGACAGGGAAGATAGGGTTTTGCTTGTCGAGTATATTCACAACCAGGGCACATTCCCCACATCTTGCCGTATTTATTCCAGCCTTCCCACTTGCACATATTCCGTTCACCCGTAGTCTTTAGCCACTCCCATAGTTCCAGCCAGATTTCGAGGGTTTTACGCTTTGTTAATTGCATTTTGTCACCTCACTTCACAAACACCCACTGTCTCCCTCATCTTCCCACCTTACTATTTTATCACGCCTGTATATAGCGCAGAGGCTGTGTGGCTATAACTTCAATAAGGATAGCCGGAGGGCGATTGCGCCGATGGAATCAGAAATACTTGAAGCGTAGTAGACGAGGGGATATAGGTCACCCAGGTGCTGGTCTGATAACCGTACATGGATGCGGTGAAAGTCCAGGCGCCCGTTGCTCCTGTGATGCTCACATTGCCGCTGACATCTACCGTCTGTGAAAAAGAAGCCCCGTTACCGTCCTTACCCGTCACCAGTACACCGGTAAGCGCCGGGCTGCCACTTGTGCTGCCATATGGATATATATACAATGTGATGGTTACATTTGCAGCGTTCACAATTTGCGACGGTAAAAAGGAGCATGCCAAGATAACAAAGGATAGCAACATTGTGAAAGCCATTTTGATAAATTGCGCCTTAATTTTCATGTTTTTCCCCCACGGTCCAATTATACTGCCCCCGATCGTAATATAAATAGCTAATTAGTCGCATTTTCATAGTACTAAGGTCGCATTTCCGCATTCCAAAGTTGCCCGTGGTGGATTTCAAAATTCTTTCCTCCTCCTCAAACTCACCGTTAGGACGTAGAAGCAGAAATGCAAAAATCAACTAAGAGTTAACTTGACCCCTACTTGGGACAAGTTAACTCTTGGTTGAACATCGTATAGGTTCAGATTCCCGTAACCGCCGATCTAGGGTGGTAGAACTACCAACTGGTAGGATAGTAAAACTCTATCTTACTGATGCTGAATTATACATTCATAACTTGAATGTTAGGGCTGTTCGTTGGCTTTTTTCGATTCCTGAGAAATCATGTTGCGTACCAAAGCAATCATCTGCTGATTGTTCCACGCTATCAAATCAACTATTCCATACGCCTGGCTATCCAGAAAAAGAGGAATCTTATCAATGAAAGCCTCCCTATTATCTTTAAAAACTTGCTGTGTTGAAAGCAATTCAGGGCCAAAGGTTGGAGATTCCCCGTGTTTTGCTGCTTGTTCCCATCCACGTATTCTATCCATTGCTTTTGCCCATTTGAGGCCATATTGTAATGTCATAAAACCACGATCTGTAAGTTCACTGATTTTCTTTTCTATATCATCCATCAGCCTACCTCCAACAATAGAAAAATTACTGGTTCTAATAATCTCACTAGTGACTAAGAGTAGCCACAATAGCAAGTGTACCGATAACAAATGTTACAACTATAAGGAAGATCGACGGATTTGGGATAGAACCGCCGGATTGAGAATTGGTAATGCAGTCAGAGGCATAGTTAGTAATACCGAACGCAAGGAAACTACTAATTGCCAAAACCAAGATGGTAATGATAATACAAATGATAACCTTATTCATAATCCGCCATTGCCCCTACTCAGGGGTGACAAATGATGTCTATTATAGTTCATCCCTTGTTATACTTCTTACTGAGTGCTTTGGTAAGAGGTGGTTTATGGTGGCTAAACGCATTATTGGATTCATTTTGCGGTGGGCAAAGAAAATGCTGGGCGGGTGGTTATCCTTTTATAGAAGTAGATATATTCGATATTTCAGAAAGCAAATCAAGAATGCGCTTGACCTTGCGTGGTGGTCGATCAGCTGTAGCTCAGCTATAACTGTATTGCTTATTGGTATGTTTCTAGCTATCAAAATGATGACACTTGCTCAAGCTGAAGCCTTTGGGACAATGGTATTGCCGTGGGTGTTCTTCTTTTTTGGTGGCATTGCGATTGTAGGTATATTCTTTGCTTTCTTGGATACAGTTACACGCTATATTCTAAAGCGTGAACCAATGATAGACACGGATACCAATACTAAAATAGCTACAATGGAAAAGGACATAAAAGATATAAAAACTGCTATTGAAGAAATAAAGGCCAAATTAACTAGTAGCTAATACGCCTTTTTAGAGTAAAGGTTCCACCACTTCTTCATCTTATTATTAGTCAAATGTATTAATCAGCAGAATATCTCTATTTACGATAAGCATCATATAAATCTTTTGTTGCTTTATCAAACGCTTTTTTACATTTATCAAGTTTCTTAGATGCTTCTTTCAGTATTCTATAACCTTCATCATCCAATACCTTTTGAGGGTTGGGTAATGGCTGGCCTTCAATAATTACCCCAAAGAATAGGTATTGTTTTCCTAAATTCTCATATTCTTTGTCAGCTTCTGTCCACTCTTTAAACCGTATCGAATATTCTTTTTCAGCGGCAATTGTTAACATACTACTCATCTTCAACCTCCTGGACGATGATTATATCAGCTATTGACAAATGTTGTATGCCAAAGTAGAATAAAGTTGTCATCTGAAACCAGCCTGTGCTGGCCTAGGATGGCATAAAAGAAGTCCTACGAAAGTGGGGCTTTCTTTTTATGGATATTTAACAATACCAGGTGGGCCACCCCTCAAGCGATTGACAACAAGAAGCCTGACATCCCCTGTCACTGTGGATAAGTTATCCCACATGGTTTGATCCATTTTCCCTGTAGGATCAGGATCAATATGGTGTGAACGAAGCGTTGCATACGCGTTCAAGTCAGCCATTTGCACAAAATATGAATCCTGCGATCTGCGGTTATTAGGGTCTTCTAAAATTCGTGATACTGGAAGGTTAAGGACACCTGGCCCATAATGTGACGGTATATGATGAAACCTTCTCATTGAGCGCACTCGCTGTCTAATAAAAAAACCGTGCCCTTCGTCTGGCATAATCATACAATGGCTTTTTTTACTTCTGCAAAATGTATCCAAACGTTGTAATAAGAATGTCCAAGCGCAATATCTAATATCCCATCCTCTTACAGAAGCTTGCTGTTTGCGTATGGCAACAGAGAACGTTCTTATTTGCAACCCAGTTTGATAGTTCATAATTGACCGATATATATCCATCCGCTGAGCGAGGCTAATACCCGTATTTTTAAATATTCCCTTACCAGACCTGAAATCGTGTCCTTTTAATTCTGGACGTGTTGGCAAACCATATGTAGTACGCAGATTACGGCGCAAATTGACCAGGGCATCCAGCACGGCAATCCAAGAGGATTCGTGGATTAGGAAGCCGTTTAACACAAACCATGAAGTTGGAGAGTGGATGGTTTGAGAAGAGACACCAGTATCACCTGATTCATCAATATAGCAGATATACATACGCCACAACCTCCCAAGCGATGATTATACCAGTATAGCAGAAGTGTCAAACGTCCATAAATATCTATAGCATCCTTTTAGTTTTACCTTGAGTATTACAGCAGGGTAAGAAGCGCAAAAGGAAAGGCCGGAACCCATAAGCCCCGGCCTTGTTGATTACTGTTATCCCTAAAATAGAATTTGCGGGAAGGCGATAAACCGGATTATCCCCGTAATACTATCATTTTCAGTCACATTTTCAGCCATGGGAGTAAATTGCAGTATCCCTAGTGCTGGGTGATTGACAGCTTCCGAAGAAGAACCGCCAGCTTGTCCTATAGATTGAGAGGATGCCCCGCCGCCGAAATGATGCTTGCCACCTTCAAGATTGTTAAGTGAATACGGTTGATGCGGCCAAAACCACTTGAAATAGAACGATATTGGAAGAGGCGCATCAGCGTGGACGGCAACCGGAATCAAAGTCGCTGATAGTATAAGAAGAGTCAATAGAACTGTAATTTTCCTCATTCCATTAACCTCCACCAACCTCATTATACCAGCATAGGTCAATCGTGGAAATCAGATATAGTGATTCATGGCTATTGTGCCAGCCGGAAAGTTTGCGTACAATCCCATGTATGACCTATTTTGAAGGTGCTGAAATAACCTGTAAAAACTGCGGGTCTCCTGATCTGGTCAAATACGGGAAGACTGAGGGCATACAGTATTATTGGTGCAATGCGTGTAAGCATAAAGTAACCGGAAAAGACACATTGCCGAGGATGAAAACTCCCATACCCGAAATAGCGTCGGCCTTGAACGGTTACTACGGCGGTGAACCGCTAGATGCTATTCAAAATAGGTTAAGACAAGATTTTCACGATGACGTGTCAGAGCCAGCGATTTACAAATGGATAGTAAGGTTTACAGAAGAAGCAATCAGAGAAGCAAAAGACTTCACGCCCAAAGTTGGTGACGTTTGGATTGCTGACGAGACCGCATTAAACATTGGCGGTCATCATAGGGTGTGGTTTTGGGACATCATAGATACGAAAACAAGGTATTTGTTAGCTTCTCACATATCGGAAACCAGATATGTAAAAGATGCTCAAATACTGTTTGAGCAAGCCATAAAGCGAGCCGGTAAAGTACCACGAGTAATAATCACCGATAAGCTCGCAGCCTACCCTGATGGGGTTGACATTGCCACTTTGGGCATGTCCCAGCATATACAGAGCAAACCCTTCACCAGCATACACAGCACGAGCCTGATAGAGCGGTTTCACGGGATTCTAAAACAGAGAACGCACGCAATTCACCACTTTCACGATATTGATACAGCCAGGATACTCACGGAAGGCTGGCTGATTCATTACAACTTCTTTAAGGACAGCGAAGTATTCGGTAATGAATCAATCGTAAAGCATATGCACGTACAAGCCCCGTTTTCCAATTGGGAAGATATAGTACGTGGTTTTGACCGTAAAAATGAGGTTAAACCCGAACCTTATACACCGCAACCCAAGACTGTAGACCTTACATATTGGGAGCAAAGCTTGGCTCATCAAAGGGAAATCGGTATGAGGGCTTACTATAAGAAAGCGCAACAAAGGCCAAAATTAAGGGGAAGGCGACCAGTGCCGAGGTCAGCACCAAAACCACGTAACAATCGGTCAACGATAGTGAGTGTAAGGATGGATAAGCTCAAATGACTCCCGAGGAACTAAATACTTTGAAAGAAATTAAACTACTCCAACGTGCTATTTTTAACTTGTTGGTAGAGGTTATGGGGCAAGTAAGTGGGCGAACTGTAAAATCAGTATTCGTTCTACAAGATAATGTTTTATACGAATTCAAGGGTGAAACTTCCCTAATAAGTCTGCTGGACGCTCCAAATTTTTCCGGTCAGCCTCGGCTATAGAATTCCAAGTTACTTGAAGTGATTGATATAAATTATGCATATTGGTTAATTTGGAAATGATTTGTTTGCCTGTTGGCCAAGTTTCGGGATCAAAGGATTTTAGAACACCTTGTTCATGGTGTGCACTGGAACCTAAGCCGTGTTGCATATCAATGTGCCATGGGTTTGCCTGCAAGGCTTTACTGAATTTTGAAATGGTTGTGGATATTTGCGTAACACCAGCCATTGCATTGTCGAGAGATTTGCGTGTGTCCAAGTATTTTATTCTAGGATCATCTGCCATTTCGTACCTCCAAAACCTTCCCGTGAATACCCCTCTAAGGATAGACTACATAATACGAGAAATCAACCAAGAGTTAACTTGACCCCTACTTGAACTTTGTCCACAAACATTGTACATTAGAACATAATAGGTGTTCGAATAAATGTCAGTTCTCAGGTATTTTATCACATCGAAAGCCAAACGGACGGTGCTCAGGCTTTTCCTCACTGACCTTAAGGGTACCTTTTATACCAGGGAGGTTGCCCGACTGACCCATGAACCCCTCAATGCCGTCCGCCGTGAGCTGGGCTACCTGGAGAAAGCCGGGCTGCTGCGCTCCCATATGCAGGGCAATCTCAAATATTTTGAAGTCGTGCGGGACTTCCCATTCCTGGCGGAGTGGAGGAAAATCATACTCCGAACGCCCGACGAAGCGCAGCCGGCCGCAAAGGTTAGCACCCACAAGGTGGCAAGGGGTGAAGCAACCAGGGTATCCCCGGAAGAAGCTATAATCCCCGGCGCTCAAGTCATTATGGGACGCCAATCCGCACCTGCTGGGGCGGGCGATGCGGCACGTGCTCCCCTGAGCCAGGCCCCCGGCCGTTCGGTTGCAGGCATCACCCAGCGCCTGGCAGAACAGTTTAAGGATATCTCTTCGGTCACGCTGGCCCTGATACACGGTGAAGCCGCTATATCCACGGAAATACCGCCCGACGGCGTAGACCTGCTGATAGTGGGCGATGTTTCAGAAGCCGATCTCCTTCAGCTACTGGCCGGTGTGGAAGATGAGACCGGTGTAAAAATTAACCTGCGGCGTATGACGCGCAGCGACTTCGACTATCGCAACGTCAGGGGCGATCCTTTCGTCCGCCGTATTTGGAGCGAGAAAAAGCTGGTCGTCAAGGCCAGGCACTAGCTATTCCTTATACGGCAATACCAGCGCTTCGCCTTCCAGCAATATCACCATAACATCGCTGGCTTCTGATGAATTGATCCCTGTTGCCAGCCGCTCCAACTCTTCGTCCGTTCTCTGCGGCGGGCTGGCCGGCGCCTCTCCAACATACTGCACAGCTCGAACTTTATATCCCAGTTTATGCTCGATGAGAGATAGCACTGGGGAATTTTTATCGTAGAGCAGCACCATGACGTTCTTATGAGGAACGACTTTTTCCGCCCCCAGCTTTTGGTCCTGCCTGGCGGCACTGAGATGATATAGCAGCACGGGAACGGCGATGAAGACCGTTTGCAGGCTCCACTTCATATTAATCAACACGTCAATCCCGAAGTTTGCAGTCAGGATGCCGTTTAATATCTGGTAGACAATATTGACCAGGTCGGCCGCCAGTGTCACCACAGCGACCCCAATTATTCCAAACAGGTATATACGGCGCGACCTTGCGCCCCTTTCCAGCACTCCGCCAACTTCCACCATATCTATGATCCGGCTCCAGTAATATAACCAGAGCGGGATGGAAACCACCAGCAGTGACAGGCTCAGGCTGAGCTCATTTGTCCACCATCCCGGTTCTGCTATCACGCTTTCAGGCCTGATAT
>JBEKVW010000020.1:0-26961 GCA_049513695.1 Dehalococcoidia bacterium
AGAGCTATGAGTAGAAGTAAACCTGAATTCAGCGAAGAGGAACTGGGTCGATTTGAAACTTTCCAGAAAATCATAGAGCGGCTGCGGGGGCCGGGCGGCTGCCCGTGGGACAGGAAGCAGACGCATGTTTCTCTGAAACGCTACCTGGTCGAAGAATGCTACGAAGTATTGGAAACCATCGATGAGCAGCGCATGCCCGCCCTGGGCGAAGAACTGGGCGACCTCTGGCTGCAGATCATGCTACACGCGCAGATTGCGCGGGAATCGGGGGAATTCAAGCTGGAGGACGTGCTGCGCAAGATTAATACCAAGCTCATATACCGGCATCCGCACGTATTCGGGGATAAAAAGGCCAGGGACGCCGACGAGGTGTCGGCTACCTGGGAAGAGCTTAAAGAGCGAGAGAAACCAGGCAACTTCTCTCTGCTGGCAGGCGTCCCGCGCGAGATGCCGGCGCTGGCCTACAGCCAGTCCGTTCAGCGCCGTGCGGCCTCGGTAGGATTCGATTGGGAGAAAATCGACGACATTATAGAGAAGCTGGTCGAAGAGGTGGAGGAGCTGAAAAGGGCGGACGGTCAGGAGCAAAAGGCCCGTGAATTCGGGGATATTTTACTGACTCTGGCCAACGTGGCCCGCCGCATGGATATCGATCTTGAGTCCGCGCTGCGACAGGCCAACGCACGTTTCACCCGCCGTTTTCAATTTATAGAGGATGCGTGTCGCGATGCCGGGACAGACATGAAAGGGCTAACACTGGCAGAGATGGACAAACTCTGGGATGAAGCCAAGAAGGTTGTCGGATAAGATAGCTGCTGGTCGGGGAGAGAGGATTCGAACCTCCGACCTCAGCGTCCCGAACGCTGCGCGCTAACCAGCTGCGCTACTCCCCGCACGAGCTAATTATTATAGTCGGCTTTATCTTTTAGGGCAACAATTGTAAACTTGTTGATTATGAAATTTTGCGTGGTCATTATGGACGGCGCGTCCGGATGGCCGTTGCCGGAGCACGGCGATAAGACCTGCCTGGAACTGGCCGCAACCCCTAACCTCGATAAGATGGCCGGAAGCGGTTATATGGGAGTGGCCCTTACGGTACCACCTGGTATGGAACCGGGAAGCGCACCTGCCTGCATGTCCGTCATGGGATATGACCCCATAAAGTATTACCGCGGCAGGAGTGCCATCGAAGCCCGCAGCGCAGGAGTGCCGGTCGGGACCGATGAAGTGACCTTCCGCTGCAACCTGGTCACGGTCACCGAAGGCAGGATGGCCAGCTACAATGCCGGTGAGATCACCACTCATGAAGCGGCCGCCATTATTGAGTCCCTGAACGAGAAGCTAGGGTCGGAACAGGTGAGCTTCTTCCCCGGCGTAAATTACCGCCACATATGTAAAATAAAAGGTGGTGAAGAGACCTTGAAGGCAGTGTGTACGCCTCCGCATGATATCTCCGATAGGCCGGTGGCGGACTACCTGCCCAAGGGCGAGGGCAGCGCGCCATTGCGGGAATTGATGAAAAGGTCGGAGGCCGTCCTGGCCAACCACCCGGTGAACAGGGATAGGAAGATGGTGGGCAAACTGCCAGCCACTACCATATGGCTTTTCTGGGGCAGCGGGCAGATACCTGAGATGCCGGCCTTCGAGCTGGAATACGGCCTGAGGGCCTCTATGACCTCCGGTGTGGACTTATTGCGCGGGCTGGCAGGTATGGCCGGTATGCAGGTCCTTAAGATAGAAGGGGTGACCGACAGCCTGGATAACGACTATAATGCGCAGGTAAACGGCGCGCTCAACTCTTTGAAGCGAAATGACCTGACAATAATACACGTCGAGGCGCCCGACGAAATGGGACATAGGGGATCGGTCAAAGATAAAGTAAAGGCCATCGAACAGATCGATTCGGCGGTGATGAGCAGGCTCATGGCCCGATCAGACGATGACTTGAAGGTACTGGTAATGCCGGACCATCCCACTCCCATTAAGATCAGGACGCATTACGCAGAGCCTGTCCCCTTTCTGATCTGGGGAAAAGGGGTCAAGCATAATAATGGTATAAGGTTCACTGAAGAACAGGCGGGCAAAACCGGCGTTTTTATTGAACCCGGCTATAAAATAATGGGAATTTTCACACAGAATTAAATAAATGTATGGGTGATTAAAAGACATGGCTATCGTAGTCCAAAAATACGGAGGCAGCTCAGTTGCGGATGCGGGTAAAATTCGCAACGTGGCACACAGGATTTCGGAATCCTTTAATAAAGGTAATAAGGTCGTGGCTGTGGTCTCAGCCATGGGCGATACTACCGATGACCTGATTGAGCTGGCGGGACGTATCAACCCCGACCCCGTGCCGCGGGAAATGGACCTGCTTCTGTCCACGGGCGAGATTGTATCCAGCACGCTGCTGGCCATGGCGCTGCATGCGATGGGCTATAAAGCAGTGGCGCTGAGCGGCCCTCAGGCGGGTATTTCTACGGATTCGAGCTTCAGCCGTGCCAGGATAACGGGTATAGAGCCCAGGCGAATTATCAAGGAGTTGGATAAAGGCAATATCGTAATCGTCGCCGGCTTTCAGGGGCTGACGGCTGACAATGATATTGCTACGCTCGGTCGCGGCGGTTCGGATACCACGGCAGTGGCGCTGGCGGCCAGCCTGAAGGCCAGGATCTGCGAGATATATACCGACGTCGAAGGCGTTTATACTGCTGATCCACGTCTCGAGCCGGAAGCTGTAAAACTTGATGAAATAGGCTACGAAGAAATGCTGGAAATGGCAACTTCAGGAGCCCGGGTTATACACAACAGGTCGGTCGAACTGGGCCAGGTGTATAACATGCCGATCCTGGTGGCATCGAGCACAGTAGAAAAACGGGGCACTGTCATACACGGAGGGAAAAATATGGAAGCCAGAAATAAGGTCAGGGGCATTGCTCACGATATGGACGTTGCCAAGATAACCGTTATCAATGTGCCGGATCGTCCCGGCATCGCTGCGGCCATTTTCCTTCCGCTGGCCAAGGCCGGTATCAGCGTAGATACAATCGTTCAGAATGCCAGCGCAAACAATATTACCGATCTTACCTTTACCGTTGCCAGGAATGATCTGGGCAAAGCCATGGATATCATCGCGCCGGTGGCCAAAGAAATTGGCGCAAGGGAATGCCTGAGCGATTCAAAGCTGGGGAAAGTATCGATTATCGGGACCGGCATGCAAAATACGCCCGGCTACGCAGCCAAAATGTTTCAGACCCTTTTTGAACACAGCATAAATATACAACTGATTACCACTTCGGAGATACGGATCACCTGCATAATAGCTGAAGACAAGGTAAAAGACGCTGTCAGGGCGCTACATAAAGCTTTCGAGCTTAATAAGGGTTGATGCTATTAATTAAACAGCCACGACTTCTTTGACGCCAGAGACCTTCTCTTTGAGAAAACGTTCGATCCCCTTTTTCAACGTCATGGTAGACATCGGGCATCCCGCGCAGGCTCCCTTCAGCTTGACGCTTACAATGCCTTCCTTTACGTCGACTAGTTCAACATCGCCGCCGTCCGCCTGTAAGCTGGGACGGATAACATTAAGAGCTTCCTGTACTTGTTCTTTCATCAGTGTACCTTCTTATTGACTAAATTTAAGTTACGTGGTAATTTAGCACCGCCTGAAAAGCATTGTCAAATTACCCGTAATGAAAAAAGTTTATCAGGTAAGGGGATTATAATAAACGACTAAAATCACAACTGACGGTAACGGGACATTTTTACCTTGCGTTTGTTTTTATATTGTATAAAATGTTTGCACAAAATATATTAGTTGTTATGATAGTAACAGAGGTTCAGGTACATGCCGGATCGTGAAGAAGAGAAAGCCAGGATATGGCGTTACAAGATACAGGAGGCGATTAAGCTAGCCACGGAAAACCGCTGGCAGGAAGCTGTAGCTGCTAATGAAGGTATAATAGATGTATTCCCTACCGATGTCGATGCTTTGAACCGCCTGGGTCGTGCGCAGATGGAGCTCGGCGAATATAAAAAGGCCAAAGAAGCTTACAGCAGGGCCCTGGAGCTCTCGCCAACCAACAGCATTGCCAAGAAAAACCTTGACAGGCTGGCTTTATTGAAAGGCGTCCAGGTAGCCAAGAATGAGCAACGCCGCAAATTGCCCCCGAGCGCCTTTATTGCGGAAATCGGCAAAGCCGGGGTGGTTAATCTGCTGGAGCTGGCGCCCCAGGCCGTCCTGGTTAAGTTGACGCCGGGTGAGCAGGTTTTCTTGAAGGTCAAAGAGCAGGATGTGGCGGTTGAAAACTATAAAAATGAATACCTGGGACTGGTTGAACCCGAACATGGACTGAGGCTGGCCAAATTGATTAAGGGAGGCAACCAGTATATCGCAGCTATTGTCAGCCTGGATAATGACAGGGTAAAGGTAATAGTTCGTGAAACATTGCAGCATCCCAGCCAGACCGGCAAGCTATCCTTCCCCATAAGGGTGACTGAGACGTACCCGGCACATGTTAAAGACAGCTTGCTCAGGCACAGGGCTGGTGAAGACGAAGGCCTGGAAGAAGTCGATTACGGCGAATCCGAGGACACAGAGACCGTTCCCGAAGGATTTTCCATATATGAGGGATATACCGCTCCTGACGATCTGCAGCATATAAACGGCAATTTCGGAGACGAGGAGTAAATATGGAGTTAGGACTATCAATCAAGCCGATTGGCATTGAAGAGGAGATGAAGCGCTCATACCTGGATTATGCTATGAGCGTTATCGTTTCCCGTGCGCTGCCGGATGTACGAGACGGCCTTAAACCCGTACATCGCCGCATCCTCTATGCCATGCATGATCTCAATATGAGATATAACGCGCCTTATAAGAAAAGTGCGCGCATAGTCGGTGAGGTCCTGGGTAAATATCATCCACATGGCGACTCATCGGTCTATGATGCCATGGTCAGGATGGCGCAGGACTTCTCCATGCGGTACCGCCTGGTGGATGGCCAGGGCAACTTTGGCAGTATTGACGACGACCCGCCGGCAGCTATGCGTTACACCGAGGCGCGCCTCTCCAGGATCGCCGACGAGATGCTGCTAGACATCGATAAAGAGACGATTGATTTCGTTCCCAATTTCGATGACAGCCTCAAGGAGCCATCTGTTCTGCCGTCCAGGCTTCCCAATCTGCTGGTTAACGGCTCATCGGGTATCGCAGTAGGCATGGCCACCAATATACCGCCCCATAACCTGAGCGAGGTATGCGACGCTATACATTATTTAATAGAAAACCCGGACGCCACGGTTGACGATCTTATGCAGTTTGTTAAAGGCCCCGACTTCCCCACCGCAGGCATTATCTGCGGCGTGGAGGGGATAAAAAATGCCTATGCGGCCGGTCAGGGCAAGGTGGTCCTGCGCGCCAGGGTCGTGGAGGAATCCACCAAAGGCGGGAAAATTCAGCTTGTGGTGACCGAGTTGCCCTACCAGACCAATAAAGCAGATTTGGTTAAAAAGATCGCCGAGCTGGCCAGGGACAAGCGCATAGAAGGCATCAGCGATGTGCGTGACGAATCGGACAGGCAGGGCATGCGCTTGGTCATCGGCTTGCGCAAAGATGCGCATCCGGCCAAGGTGCAGAACAACCTCTTTAAGAGCACTGCCATGCAGTCCGCCTTCTTCATAAACATGATCGCACTGGTAGATGGCCAGCCCAGGGTGATAAACCTCAGGGAAGCGCTGCAGTGCTACGTAGCGTTCCGCACTGAAGTAATCACACGCCGCACCAAGTTCGACTTGCAGAAGGCCAAAGAGCGCGCCCATATCTTAGAGGGGTTCAAGATAGCCCTCGATCACCTGGACCAGGTCATCAAGACTATCAGGGAATCGGATACGGCGGAATCTGCGCGTGCCAACCTGATGACCGAATTTTCACTCAGCCAGATTCAGGCGCAGGCCATACTGGACATGCAACTGCGCAGGCTTGCCAACCTCGAACGGAAGAAGATACTGGATGAATATAAAGACATCCTCAAGACGATAGGGCACCTCGAGAACCTGTTGGCCAATCCCGAAAAAATACTGAAGCTGATTCAACAGGATGTGCAGGAGCTTAAGACCAAGTACGGCGACAAACGGCGCAGTGTAATTACAACCGACGAGATCGGTCAGTTCCAGGTGCAGGACCTGATCCCGCACATGGACGTAATCGTGACCCTGAGCGAGGAGGGATATATTAAACGCATACCGGCCGACGTATTCCGCAAGCAATTAAGGGGCGGCAGAGGCGTAAAGGGCATGGTTACCCGCGAGAGCGACGATGTAATGAGCTCAATGTCGGCGGATACCCACGATAACCTGCTGTTCTTCACCAACAGGGGACGTGTCTTCAAGATGAAATGCTACGAGATACCGCAGGATATTGCCAGGACAACTAAGGGCATCAACATAGTAAACCTTATCCCCATCGAGGCGAGGGAAAAGGTAACTGCCATGTTTGTGCCGGAGAAGACCGATCCCGGCCTGTTTATGCTGCTGGCGACCTCCAAGGGAATCGTGAAAAAGACCAGCCTGGATAACTTCAAGGACGTCCGCCGTAGCGGCCTGATCGCTATGAAGCTGCGTCCGGATGAGGAGCTGATCGGTGTGGACGTGGTAGCGAATTCGGATAAGGTTATGCTGGTCAGCCGCAACGGGCAGGCAGTTAAGTTTCAGGTTGAGCCGCTGCGCAATGCCTCGCGCACCAGCGGCGGCGTACGTGGCATTAAACTTAATAGGGGTGACGTAGTGGTCAGCATGGGGACGGTACGGCCGGCCGCTGACCTGATAACCGTTACTGAGAACGGCTACGGCAAGCGCACTAAAGTTGATAAATTCCCGCTGCACGGCAGGGGCGGCAAAGGTGTAATGGCGCACCGCGTAAATGATAAGACGGGCAAAGTCATTGCCGCCAAGTTTGTGCCACTGGGATACGAGCTGTTTATAACCACCGCCAATGGTGTCCAACTCAGGATTAACGTTAATGTCGAAAAGGAAAGCAGGCAGGAAGACGGAGAAAAGAGGAGGAGACGCGAGGGGGTGCCCGTAAAAGGCAGGATAACCCAGGGCGTCATGCTGTCCAGGCTGGATGAAGGCGACAGGGTGGTCTCGATTGCACTGGTAGAGACGGAGAACCCGGAGGAACAGGCTGCTAAAGAGACGAGGGCTGTCACCAAGGTGCCTCCCAAGCCGTTGGTTACAGGCCAGTCAGAATTACCCTTTGCAGCATAATCGGGTATTTATGCCGTGAGAGTCTACTTTATATAACTTGGCTCCGGCAAATCCGGTTTGGAAAAAAAAATGAAGCTGGTCTTTATACATGGGTCGGGCGCTGTGGGCGCTGTCTGGTATTTCCAGAAGCAGCATTTTGTCGATGCGGACACCCCTGACCTGCCCGGTCATCCTGAGGGAAGCCTGTGCACAAGTGTAGAGGAATATGTGGATTGGCTTCACGGTTATATTCGGGAGAGGGCGTATAAGGACGTGGTGCTGGCCGGGCATTCGTTGGGCGGAGGCATCGTTCTCATGTATGCGCTTAAGTACCCCCGGGACCTCAAAGGCATAATTTCGGTCTCGTCGGGAGCTAGGCTGAGGGTTTTGCCGTCGATCCTGGATTTCCTCAGGAACAAAGGGAATGATACGCAAGGATGGATGGATGAGATGATAATTCCCCTGCACTCGACCGTCGATGAAAACCTGCAAAAGATACTGCTGCCAAAGTTGAGAGACGTCGGCCCGGCTGCCCAGCTTAACGATTTTTTATGCTGCGATAAATTTGACATTATGGACAGGCTCGGCGAAATCAAATTGCCGGCTCTGGCCATAGTCGGCGATCAGGACAATATGACCCCGCCTAAATATACTCGATACCTGGCTGCCCACCTGCCGGACTGCAGGATGGCCATTGTCGAGGGCGCCAGCCACCTGGCCTTCATGGAAAAACCGGACCAGGTAAACAGCGCCATCGAGGGATTCTTAAAACATATTGCGACCTAGGATATAAAGATCATGATGAAAGGATCGTTTCGTCTGGCCCGCGTGGCGGGAATCGATATCGGGATTCACTATACATGGATTCTGATATTTGTCCTAGTCACCTGGTCGCTGGCAGTATATTTCCCTGTACAGTATCCGGGCTGGACCACCTTGACCTACTGGCTAACAGCTATAGTTGCCTCGCTGCTACTGTTCGTTTCGGTGCTGCTGCACGAGCTTGCACACTCGCTGGTGGCCAAATCACGAGGTTTGCCGGTTAAGAGTATTACCCTTTTCCTGCTGGGCGGCGTCAGCAACCTGGAGAGCGAGCCCGAAAAACCCGGGGTAGAGTTTGCCGTGGCTATCGTAGGGCCCCTATCCAGCGTGGCACTGGCAGGAATATTCTGGGCCGTCGATTTCTTAGGGTGGGCTCCCGCGGGGCCGGTGATGGCGACGACAGACTACCTTGTAACCATAAATATCTTGCTGGCGGCCTTTAACATATTGCCCGGTTTCCCGTTGGACGGCGGCCGTGTGTTGCGCTCCATCATCTGGGGTGCCACCAACAATTTAAAAAAGGCAACCAATATTGCTTCTACTGTGGGGCAGGTATTCGGCTGGTTGATGATAGCGGGGGGCGTATTTATGGCGCTGTCGGGCAACCTGATTAGCGGTATTTGGCTGGCCTTTATCGGGTGGTTCCTCAACGGCGCTGCCGAGGCTTCCAGGCGAGAGCTGGAAATGCGCACTATGTGGCTTAATGTGCGGGTGTCCACAGTCATGAATGAAAGAGTGGAGACTGCCGACCCCAACTCGCCAATTGAAACACTGGTTAATGAGGTTTATGTAAAGAAAGGCATACGCGTGGCACCCGTAGCAGAAGATGGACGCTTGCTGGGCATAATTACGTTAGCCGACGTAAAGAAGGTGCCGGCCAATGAATGGCGAAATACACCCGTTTCCGTAGTCATGACACGCCTGCCGCTCCAAACGGTCAAGCCGGACGATAATATGAGTGTTGCCGTGCAAATGATGGCCGAGCACGGGCTCAATCAGCTGCCGGTAGTGGTAGAGGACAGGATCGTAGGCATGTTATGCCGGGCTGATATCATTAGATACGTCCAGGTGCACTACGAGCTGGGGAAACGATAGGTCTATTTGGTGCGTGGTTTTCTTATGGTGAGCACCGGGCAGGAAGCCTGGCGAACAATTTGCTCGGTGGTTGAGCCCGATATGAATCTGCGCCAGCCTGACAGGCCATGTGTGGCAATCACTATCATATCGGCCGCCTTTTCACTGGCATAGCGCAAGACTTCTCCTGCGGCGTTCCCGATCAGGACCTCGGTAACAATGTTAGCCCCGCCGCTAAGCTTTTCATCAACCAGCGCCTTGAGGGACTTATGGGCCTGCATTTCAAGCTCCTGCTGATAGGAACCGACGTTGAAGCTGGCAGACTCAACACCTATGGGTGCTTCAACTATCGGCACCAGGGGTACCACATTAACTACATGCAGAGTTGCTTTAAAATAAGCGGCCAGTTCATCGGCAGCTTTGAGAGCCTCGAAAGAAGGTTCGCTGAAATCGGTTGGGCAGACGATATTTTTAATTGGCAGCATTTCTAATTTCCCCTCCCGCAGAAGATTTTGACGCAAATTTAAGCATCCTCAGGTCCCTCCGTTTACCCCCGTCTGCAGTTATCATTTATTTATTTCGATGTTATATTTACATCACCTTACTTGGGTTGTCAAGAGGTTTGTATATATATTTTTTAACTGCCCTGATGTATAATCGAATAAATATAGCAGGTTTAAACGCATTTAAATGCAACAGAGTTTTCTCTGTCCGCGTTGCAACAGTTTATCCTACCTGGGACAGCGTTTTTGCGGCTATTGCGACCTTGCCTTCCTTTATACCTGCCCTGAATGCGGATACGAGATAATACCCGGTTGTAATTTCTGCGGCATTTGCGGCACTAAAGTCGAGTGGATGGAAATTACAACTCAACTAGGCGCACCACCGCCCCCACCCCCTCCCCCGCCCCCAGCCCCTGAATTCAGGCCCCATGCGCCCGTCACTGAAGCCGAGCCTGAGCCGGCCGAGCCGACACCCAGGGAAAAGGCCGAGGCACACCAGGAGAAAAGCTTCACTTTGCTTAAGGATGGCCATTATACCCTGGCCATAGAAGAGCTCACCAAGGCCATTGAATTCGATCCCAGCAAGGCCATCGTGTATTTGATGAGGGGAGGCGCTTATTACCGGCAGGGCGACCACGACCTGGCATTGCCCGACCTGGATAAAGCTATCGAGCTCGACCCGGATATCGCCGCCGCCTATTACAACCGTGGCAGTATCTATTACTACAAAAAAATGTTTGATAAAGCCATCTCTGATTTCTCTCATGCCCTGGCCCTTGACGATAGTGACCCCGGGGCATACCACAATCGTGGCTGCGCCTATATTATGAAAGGGCAATATGATAAGGCCATTTCCGACATTACACGGTCCATAGAGCTTGACCCCAGTGACCCCCGCGTCTATAGCAGCAGGGGCAGGGCCTACATCGGTAATCAGCAAAGGCAGCAGGCTGTAAAAGATTTCCGCAAGGCGATAAGTATGACATCCGATCCCGACGTTATCAGCAAGGCTAAGGAAGTATTGCGCGAGTTGGGCGAAGAGTAGCTTCCAAGCGAGCTAGTTCGGTCCGGCCTCAGGAATTATCCGTATCACAGGCGTCACTGCTCTCCTCACCCTCGATCAACGTGGACTCGCCCTCTAGGGGCTCCAATTCCTCTAAACCTCGCTCCTTCCGGATATCGTCGATCTTTTTGAGCGGCCTTTCAAGTTTATTCCTGCGGGTGCTAACAAGGCCGTCGTATTCCTTTTGAGCATCGGACAGCCTCTTGCCCATTTTATCCATGCTGTCAACGTAGCTCTGCCACTGTATAAGGAAGAAGTTGATCTGCTGGATAATCTCGTCGATCGCCTTCTCGGTCTTAAAATTCCTTACGGCCTGGTTGATCAGAACCAGGACCGCGTACAGTGTAACCGGCGAGCACAGCACCACTTTGTTCTGCAGGGCGTAGTCTATAAAAGAAGGATCGTTTTCGTTGATGAACCGGTAGATCTGCTCGTTGGGGATGAGGACCAGGACATAGTCAACGGTTTCGGGATTGATATAGTTACGATTGCTAACCTCTTTGACCCTCTGACGGGCATCCTTGAGGAAATCGTTCTTGAAGGCGTCGCGGTCCGTTTCAGAATCGGTATTGATATATTTCATATAGTTGTCCCGGGGGAACTTTACATCCATGTTCAATTTCAGCTTGTTGGGGATCATGAATGTATAGTCCGGCCTGTTGCCGGCGGAATCGGCGGCCTGCTGCTTGACGTAATTGATGCCCTCCACGAAGCCGATTTTCTGTAAGATATCGTCGGCCATACGTTCACCCCACTGTCCACTGACCCTGGCATTGCCCAGCGCCAGTTGCAGCTTACCGGTAGTCTCCTGAAGCTTCATGGTTTGCTCGGAAGCCGACTGTAACTGCTGTGCCAGCTGCCCGAAGGCCTGTGCCCGGTCCTTTTCAAGGCTGGTAACCATCTCCTCAACGCTTTTAAGGTTATCCCTCACCTCTTTGATGGACTGGTCTATGAGCTGTTTCTTGGTGTCGAGGTTCTTTTCACCAAGCTCCGTGTTCTTGGAAATGACCTGGTCAGACATATTAACCAAATGCTGGACGGAGGCCTGCATGGCCGTATCCGTAAAAGCGGCCATGTTCTTCTGTATTTCGCCGGTCATAGCCAGCATATCCTGTTTATAATAAGGTTTATAAAGGCGCGTCACGACAAATGTTATGACAATACCCAGGATAAAACCGCCCAGGAATATCAGCCCGTAGATTACCAAATCGCTCATTTATTCACCGCCTTATTAATTAATTGAAGTCTCCTAAGCAGCATTGCATTATTATAGCCACGGCATCAGGTTACCCCAGAGGTTTGGATTTAGGCCCAGGTTGGCCCCGATCTTATATAGGGAAAACATCAGCACCACGAGTGCAATACCAAAGATTACATAAGCAATCAGCAGGCTTGCCCCCCACCACATCCAGGTTCGCTGCGTCTTTTTGAAATGTTCGATACTTTCCCATTTCTTTCGCTGCCAGGCCCATTCATTACCGTGGATGCCCAGGATGATACGCATGAAAAGCTCAATTATCCAACCGATCCAGGGAATAAAGCCAAGCAGGGCGATGAGGGATATCCAGACGTTGTTGCCGATGCCCCAGATCCAGGTAGCCAGGAACCCGCCCCAGTTCCACCCCCTTATTTCCTCCGGCACCGGCGTATTGGGGCCCATGCCCGAATTGCAGGAAGTGGCCGTCGGTTGTCCGGGCCAGGCGCCCGTTTTCAAGCGGGATTGCAGGCAGGTGTTGCAATAGTCATTGCCCCCTATGGATACCTTGCACTCCGGGCAGACGAACCTGCTGCAACTGCTGCAGGTACCCACGGCATCCCGGTCGGTGTGTATGGCACATTTCATCTCAATTGTCTCCTGCGCATAAGACTATATTTATCGTTGAGCTGCCACGTTAATACCACCCGGTCCCCTGTTGTTGTATGGCCAGGACCAGCAGGCCCACAATTATGACGGCAATGATTACAATGAAGAGTGTAATGGCAATAGTTAAACCCCAACCCCATATTGTCCAGATATGCTGCACCTTTTTAAAGTGCTCTACGCTTTCCCATCTTTTATTTTGCCAGGCCCATTCGTTTCCTTTGAAGGCCAGTACAAGTGGAATTACCGTCCATCCCAAAATAGGCACGAAGAACAGGAACGACCACCACACGTTGTTGCCTATACCCCATATCCAGGTAAGCAGGAATCCGCCCCAATTCCATTCCCCCAGTCCGGCGGGAACAGCCGCTTTGCTGCCTATGCCCGAAGTATTTTCAGATGTTGTTGATGCCGGCTGAGCCGTAACAGAAGTCCCTGCCGCAACTTTTTTCTCGATGCAGGAATTACAGAAGATCCTCCCTTCATATTCAACCTTACATTCAGGGCAGACGGCACTGCCGCATTCAACACATACACCAACGGCCTGGCGGTCGTGGTGGTAGCTACATTGCACAGGACACCTCCTTGTGGCTTATCCTTAGCTGCAAAGTCCGTATTAAATACAGTATATTCAAGCAGGCCCAATAAATCTACCCTTACGACCGAAATCATTTAATCTCCCCGGGAAATCTAATGGAACCCGGTGATAGTTTTATTTAATCGTTGCCCAAATCGATAACCGGTAATATACTAAGCGCAAGACCAGAGGATCATAGCCGAAAATGAAGATTGGTGTAATCTCCGATACGCACGTCAGGCATTTTGCCGAGCTGCCGCAAAACCTTATTAGCGCACTATCCAGTGTTGATCTGATCATCCACGCCGGGGATATTGTAGCGCTGGATGTAGTAAAGGGATTGGAAAGCCTGGCGCCCCTCAAGGGGGTATATGGCAACATGGACCTGCCCGAGATACGCACTGTTTTCCCGCAGAAAGAGGTGCTCGACATTGAGGGCAAGAAGATTGCAATAGTACACGGAAGCGGTGGTCCGTGGGACCTGGCACAGCGAGTGGGCGATCTGTTCACCGGCGTAGACGCCATCATCTTCGGCCACAGCCACAGGGCTTTCAATAAAGTAATCGGCCACGTCCTGTATTTTAATCCGGGCAAAGCCAGCGATTCGTACGGACTTCTTGAGGTAGGCAAGGAAATCACAGGTACGATACACGAGGATTATTACTAGGTGTAACCATGGCGGAAGATTGGGAAAAGTATAAGGTTTTCGATCATCCGGCTATCCAGCGCTTCCTCTTTTACCCAAGACGAGACGATTACGAGGCAATTGATTCCGAGACTGTTTTAAATCTGGATCTGTCGGTAAATGATGATATAAAAATATCGTGCAGCTTTTTCTTCGTAAATAAGACCGACCCCAACCTGCTATTCTTCCATGGCAACGGTGAACTGGCCAGCGAATACATGGATATCGGCGCTGCCTTTAATCATATCGGCATGAACCTTTTTGTGGCGGATTATCGGGGCTACGGCAGGAGCGGCGGCAAGCCATCCGTCAGTAGCATGATAAAGGACGCTCAGGGTGTACTTGAAGGCTTCAAGAATACATTAAAAGATCGCCGGTTCACGGGCAGTCATTTTATCATGGGCCGTTCGCTGGGCAGCGCTTCGGCTATTGAACTGGCCTCCGGCCGCCCGGACGAGTTTAAAGGCCTGATCGTAGAAAGCGGTTTCTGCGATGTAACGGATTTACTGGCAAGGATAGGCCTTAAGTTGCAACAACCGGGTCAGAGTGATTTTGTATCACCCGGATTCGAAAGCGTTACCAAAATCTCTATGCCCGTCCTGGTTATCCACGGCCAGTACGACTCCATAGTGCCTCTGACGGAGGGGGAAAAGATCTACCGCAATGCAGGCTCGCGGGACAAAAAGATGGTGATTATCCTCGGCGCCGACCACAATACTATCTTCGCCGAAGGCATGGGTTTGTATTTGAAGGAACTGGGTTTCGTCAACAGGCTAAAATAGGCAAAAAGAAAAGCCCCCTCCGAAAAGAGGGGGCTTAATATCCCACAATCTATTTCTCGGCTTTCTCTTCCTCGACGGCCTCTTCCCCTTCCTTCTCCTCGCCCACAACTTCTTCGCCCTCCTCGGCGGCAACAGCCACTGCGGGCACTTCCTCGACCACCTTACGCATCTCTGCGACCTTGATAATCATCTGGTCGGGATCGGTGAGGACGGTAATTTTACTGCTAACTTTTATGTCTTTAACATGCAGCGCCTGGTCGGCTTCAGCCAGTCCTGAGATGTCAACCTCGATATTATGCGGCAAATCATCGGGCAGCGCTTCGATCTGCAGGGAAGTAAGGGAATGTAGAAGGGAAACGTTTTTAAGTTTCAAGGCTGGAGCTTCGCCGATAAATACCAGGGGGACCTCGGCCTTCAATTTCTCAGTCATCCTGACCTGGTAGAAATCTACATGGATGGGATCGCCGGTCATTGGGTTACGCTGCACATCGCGGATGATCACTTTGGCAGGCGATTCAGCGCCGTCCACTTTGATGGAGATCAGGTCGGTGCCACCTGCCCTCGAGAGCAGATGGCTTAAGCGGCGCACGTCCACCTGGACGGGCATAGATTCCACACCGTGGCCGTATATATTGCAAGGTATCAGGCCGCCCCTGCGTAGAAACCTGACTTTCTTACCTTTTACTTCCCTTTTTAATACTTCAAGCTCGATTCTTCTCATCGTATCTCTCCAGAGTTAGTAACAAAACATAAAGGTTATCCTGTTTGAGACGTAAAGTCAAATTCCAAGTCAGCCTTTTACCAATTGTGCCCTGACCTTGCAAGAAGGCTGTTTTCCCTGCATCCCGCAGAGGTTGCAGTCAGCAAGGCGGCAATCCGGGGTCAAATCTCCCGTAGATATGTTATGCTGCTCGGCTTTCAGGAAGGCCGTGCTCACGCCGGATTTGATATGTTGCCAGGGCAGCATCTCATCAGGGTCACGCCTGCGGTGGGCATAAAAAGAAGGATCTATACCGCATTCGGAGAATGCCTGCTTCCATTTGTCGAAATCTAAGAATTCGCTCCAGGTGTCCAGCCTGCAACCCTTTTTCCATGCCGTATATATGACAGCACCCAGACGGCGGTCGCCCCTCGATAGTGCGGCTTCCAAAAGGCTGGTCCTGGTATCATGCCAGGAAAGCTGGATGCCGCTGCGTCGCAGCCGGTCCTGCAATATAAGGTGCTTTTTATTTAACAGATCTTCAGGTTCCTGAGCCTCCCACTGACATGGCGTATGGGGCTTGGGGATAAAAGAGGAGACAGAGATCCTGACCCTGGGGGGTCTTCCCCGGATGCCTTTTCCCAGCTTGCTAACCGAATTCACCAGGTCGGCTATAGCTATAATATCATCCAGCGTCTCAGTAGGCAGCCCTATCATGAAATACAGCTTCAGGTTCATCCAGTTTTTTTCAAAAGCCGCGGCAAAAGCCTCCATCATGGCATCGTGTGGAATCCACTTGTTGATGGCTTTCCTCAAACGATCGCTGCCGGCTTCGGGGGCAAAAGTCAGCGTGGTTTTCCGGCCCGCCGGTAACGAGTCGATCAGCTCGATGGAGGATTTATCCAGCCTGAGACTGGGCAAGGATAAAGTAATCCCGTCACCTGCGTATTTATGCGTGATGCTACCCACGAGATGGTTGATGTTGCTGTAATCGCCGGAGCTTAGCGAGACCAGGGAGAATGTATTATAACCGCAGTTTTGCATAAGGCAGTCGATGGCGCCGAGCACCTCGTCTTCCGGTAGTTCCCTGACCGGACGGTAGAGAATGCCCGCCTGGCAGAAACGGCAGCCGCGGCTGCAACCGCGCTGGATCTCTACTGCTCCCCGGTCATGGATAACCTCAATAAAGGGGACTACCGGCCGGGTCACAGGCCTGAGCTTACTGGCTACCGAACGTTCGATGGCAGGTGGAGCGTTATTATGGACCCGTGCCAGGGAAGACAGCGTGCCATCAACCCTATAAGCCGGCTGATAAAAACGCGGCACGTAAATCCCGGGCAACTCCGCCAGCCGGCGGAGTAACTCATCCCGGTCCTTTCCGTAAGTGTCATAAGCCTCTATCAGGCTTAAAACGGCGTCTTCCGCTTCACCGATGAAGAAGAGGTCGATAAAGTCGGCCATCGGCTCCGGATTCATGGCACAACTTCCTCCCGCTACAATCAGCGGATACCGGCCGGCCCTGTCACGGCTGAATACCGGAAGGTCTGCCAGGTCGAGCATGTTCAGTACGCTGGTGCAACTTAGTTCGTAGCCCAGGGAAAATCCTATGATGTCGAACTCCCATAGCGGGCGATGGGTCTCGAGGCTGTAAAGAGGCAAACCATGCTGGCGAAGCTGTGCTTCCATGTCTGACCAGGGTGCATAAACCCTCTCTGCCAATACACCCTTTGCCCTATTTAATATCTCGTAAAGAATAGGGATGGCCATGTTCGACATGCCCACCTCGTAGATATCGGGGAAGGCCAGCGCCACATGTACCCGGACGTCACCCCAGTCTTTGGGCATAGAGTTCCACTCACCCCCGGTGTACCTGGCCGGTTTCATGACGTCGCGTAGAAAGGCATCTTGGGTATTTGACATCATAATAGAACGGTTCAATTATAGCTGTCGCCTTACGGGTGCACAAAACAATCAAAAATTTGGGCTAATAATCTCACGATTTTTGGCCGAAAATCGTTGACACACGATCACTTAAAAGAGTATAAAATAGTCATCATCCCAAAAACCGATCGATTTTTAGTAATTTTGACAGGGACAGGGATATGGTGCGGAAAGGAAATAAAAAAGATAGTAAGAAATCCAAGTCAAAGGCTTCCGTACGACCAGCCTCCCCAAAAAGCAAGAGGCTGAAAGCTTCCGCGCCCATAAAAGAACAGACTGCCTCTGCCCAGCCGCCGCCAATAAACGGGCTAATTGATTTGCTGGGCAGGAGTTCGATAGCGCTCTGCTTTTTTGGCGGGGACGACAAGATTACCTTCTGCACCGACAATTTTGCCACGTTGACCAATTCGTCAATGGAATTATTGATCGGCAAGAAATTGAAAAAAAACGTGTTGTGGGGCGCCCGTGGAGCGAAGGATGAGTTTCAAGAGCTGTATAACAAGGCCAAAGAATCCGGCAAGCCTTTAATGGTTGACGCACTGCGTTTTAATTCAGGCAAGGGGGATCTCAGGACCTGGAACATTAACCTGCTGCCGCAGGCGGCGGACAATAGAAGCTACAGCGGAATGTGGCTGTTGATTGAGGATATTTCCGGGAACGGGTTACCCTCTGGCAGTGCCGACTTGTTTCACAGATTTTATACAGCCGCCGCGCAGCACACCGAGGCTCAGCCGTTGATAGAAGAACTGGTTTGCATGCTCAAGGATTTCAGCCGCTGTGATTCCGTGAAGATATTGATAGTGGATCAGCCCGGCAATCAAATATTAAAAGCGGAAAGCGGCAGCAAGCCCGGATTGTGGGACAAAGACCAATCGCTTTCGGCCGCGGTCATCAATAGCTTCTTCTTAAAGAAAGATGATCAATTAAATGGTCTCTATACCCCGTGGGGCTCGCTTTATCTCAACAATGTAAATGCACTCGAAGGAATGTTGCGCAATAAGTTAAAAGAACTGGTAGTGAATACATGCAATTCCTATGGTTTTAATTCCCTGGCACTAATACCGGTTAAATTGGGCGATTCTATATGCGGTTTTATACAACTGGCCAATAAAAACCGTGACATTCCGGAAGACACAATTGCCACGGTGGAAAGTATCTCGGAACAGCTACAAATAATTTTCGAGTGCATAGCGCTAAAACGTGAGATACATACACAGCGTGAAAGCCTGTTAAAACAGATGCACGGGCGCGGCGCTCACCTTGAAGCATTAAGCGAAAGGCTCAAGCAGGAAGCTGGCCAACGCAAAAAAGCCCAGGAAGAATTGCAGATAAGGAAAGACCTGGCAGTGGCGCTGGCCGGCATAGAGAAAATTGAGGACGCGCTGCAATTATGCCTGGATACCGCCATCAAAGTGTCAGGAATGGACAGCGGAGGGATATACGTTCTTGACTCAGCGACAGACATTCTGAACCTCGCCTGCTGGCAGGGGCTTTCGGACAACTTCACTGCGCAGGTTTCTCATTTCGATGATTCGGAACCGAATACAGGTCTGGTTCTTGAAGGTAAGCCCCAGTATTCCCCCGAAGGTTTGAAGACACAGAATGTAGCCATTCTTCAGTCTGAGGGTATAAAAGGTTTGGCCGTGGTGCCGGTTATGCATCAGGGCAAGGTGGTTGTCTGCCTGAATATTGCATCGCATGTATTTGAGGTCGTTCCTAGTACCGCAAGGAGTGCGCTGGAAGCTGTTGCGGCGGAGATAGGCTCCACCATAGCTCGGATCAGAGACAGGGAAGCGCTGGCTGAGAGCGAAGGCCGTTACGGTATCCTATTTGCGCAATCGAAAAATCCGGTCCTGGTGATCGACGAAGCAGGGAATTATATTGACGGCAACGAGGCTGCCCTGAGTTTCCTGGAGTGCACGCGTGATGAATTGCTACGCATGAACGTGCGTGACACATTACCTCCCTATTTGGACGATGAATGGTTGACGAGATACCGCAAGATATGGGAATCGGGCGGTCGTGTAGAGAGAGACTACTATGTCTGGGGCAAAATAAAGGTCCTGGAGTTGACTATCACGCCTCTTGAAATAGGCGGCCGGAAGGTGATTTTCGTTATCGGAACGGATATTACAGAACGGAAGAGGCTGGAACAGGAGCTGCGTAAGAGTGAAGAAAAGCATCGTAGCATATTGGATCAGATGCAGGATTCCTGCTACGAGATAGACCTGGGGGGGAAATACACCTATGTCAACGATGCCATGTGCCGGGGCCTGTGGTATACGCGGGAAGAGCTGATCGGCAAACGGTATCGCCTGCTGATGCCTGAGGAGGACCTGGACAGGGTCTACCAGGCATTTTACCAGGTATATGAAACGGGTAAACCGAATATTGGTTTTGCTCACAAAATCAGGCGGAAAGATGGGGCGGTAGGGACTGCCGAGTCATCGATTACACTTCTCAAGAACGAACGCGGGGAGCCGATTGGCTTCTTGTGCATAGGACGTGATATTACTCAGCGAATCAGGTTGGAAGAAGCGCTGAAACAGTCCGAAGAAAAGTACAGAACCATACTGGAGGAGATGGAAGAGTCTTATGTCGAAGACGACCTCAAGGGTAATAAGGTCTTTTTCAACGATGCAGCATGCCGAAATCTGGGTTTTACACGGGAAGAATACGCCGGTATGAATTATTCGGTCTATACGCCTCCGGACAAAATGGAGGAAGTATTCAAAGCGTACTCGGAGGTTATTCGAACGGGAATACCGGTCTACTGGCGTCCTTTCGTTTATATGCGTAAAGATGGGACCCAATCCTTTGTAGAAAGTTCCGTTTTCCCGCGGCGTAATGAAAAGGGTGAAATGATAGGTACGAGAACAGTTAGTAGAAACGTTACTGAGAAAAAGTTAGCAGCGCAGGAACTGGAGAAGAGGGCCTTGCTGCTCGATTCAGCTTACGATTCCATAATCGCCTTCGGCCCGGAAGGCAACATTAGATATGTCAACGAAAGGGCATATCAGACACGTGGTTACGAGCCGGACGAGCTTCTGACCATGAACATACGGCAGTTAATTTCAGCTGAACATATTCCGCTTTTGGAAGAGCGCCTGGCAGAAGTTCTGGCGAGGGGTGAACTGGAATTCCAGGCTGAACACGTACGCAAGGACGGTTCAACCTTCCCGGTAGAAGGAAGGTCCCGTTTGATAACTGTTTCAGGGCAGCAGGTAATTATATCCGGGTATACCGATATCACCCTGCGCAAAAAGGCGGAGGAAGCGCTGCGGGAGAGCGAGGCACTATACCGCCTGCTGTCGGAGCACACGGCAGACGGTGTATTGCTATTGGATATGAACCTTAAGATTACTTACGTAAGCCCCTCCGTAGAAAAAATACGCGGCTTCACGCCTTTGGAGGCCATCAAAATGCCGCTTGAGGAGCACATCACGCCGGAGTCGCTCAAATTAGCAGCTGAGTTGTTTTTAGAGGAGCTACCCAAGGTGGAAGCCGACCCTGACTACAATCCCGTCCCCGTATTAGAGCTTGAGTATTACTGTAAGGACGGAACCACCATATGGACGGAAAGTAAGTTCAGTGTCATACGGGACCCGAGCGGCATGCCGGTGTCCATCCTGGGCGAGGTCTGGGACATCACCGAGCGCAAGCAGGCGGAGGAAAAAATCGAGCGCCTGAACCTGATGCTGCAGGCTATACGTCTGGTAAACCAGCTTATCGTCAGGGAGAAGGACCGTGATCAACTTCTGCAGCTTGCGTGCGATAGCCTGGTCAATACCCGAGGCTTCAAAAGTGCCAGCATTGTTCTGCTTGATGAGTCCAGAAATTTTGTGACTTTGACGCAGGCCGGCTCGCTGGAGGGCCTTACGGAGTATATGGAGGGCCTGATACGGGGGAACATTCCCTATTGCATAGAAAGCGCGCTTGAACGCCCCGGTCCCGCAGAGATCGCAGATAAGATTTCCGGGTGCGTAGACTGTCCCCTCTGTACTGCGGATCAAGACCATCCGGTAGTAAGCGTCAAGCTTTGGTATGACGAAAAAGTTTATGGTGTGTTAACAGTCTCGGTGCCTGAAAATATTACCCTCGATAAGGAGGAGATGGAATTGGTCGGCGAGGTGGCAGGTGACATCGCCTTTGCGCTGCATAATATTGAGCTGGAGCAGGAAAAGAAAAAATCGGACGATGCTCTGCTGGAGTCGGAAGAGCATTTTCGCAGCCTGGCCGAAGAGTCGCCGGATATGATTTTTATCCATGATATGAGGCGAATAGTGTATGCCAACAAGCTGTGCGAAGAGATAATGGGATATTCCAGGCAAGAAATGTACTCAGAAAGCTTTGATTTCCTCGATTTGATAGAACCGGCATACCGAGACAGGCTGCGTGAGAGCTTTGCGGCGCATATGGCCGGAACGGATGTGCCGCAGATTGAATATGCGCTGCTGACCAAAAGCGGCTCCCGATTAGATGTGCTGATCAACACCAGGCTGATCACGTATTCTCACACGCCGGCCATACTGGGCGTGGTAACAGATGTAACCGCGATGAGAAGGATTGAGCGTGCTCTTCTCGAGAGTGAAAACAAATACAGGGTAATCCTGGAGGAAGCCAATGAGGCCTACCTCGAGATAGACCCCAAAGGTAATATAACCTTTGTAAACGATGCAGCCTGCAGGCACCTTGGCTATGCGAGAGAAGAGCTGGTCGGATTAAATTATAAGGCGATAACCAGATTTGAGGATGTGCACAGTAGAGTGGAAATATGGGGAGGAGTCTTCAGCACCGGTATTCCGCAACACCGGATCGAATATAGGAACGTCAGGAAGGACGGCTCGATCTATTATGCGGAATGTTCTATATTTCCTCTGCAAGACCCAAGCGGTAAGATAGTCGGCCTCCGAACCATGGCCCAGGATATTAGCCGGCGTAAATGGGCGGAAGAGGAGTTGCGCAAAAGCGAGGAGAAATACCGCAATATCCTGGTAGAGATCGATGAATCCTACGCAGAAGTCGATTTAAAGGGCAATATAACGTTTGTAAACGACGCACTTTGGCGCAAGCTGGGTTACTCAAAAGAAGAAGTGATGGGGCTCAACTATAAAGCGTATACTCCTCCCGATCAAATTAGGGAGAAAGCCAGGATTTATTCGGAAGTAGCCAGAACCGGCAAGCCCGTTTACTGGCATCCCTTTGTTCATTTATATAAAGACGGACAGCCGGCGTTTTCGGAGGCCTGTGTTTTCCCGCTTCGCAATGAAAAAGGCGAGATTATCGGCCTTCGCACCATCTCAAGGGATGTGACCCAGGCGAAGATGGCCGAGCATGAATTGCAGAAGCGGGCGCTGATGCTGGACTCAGCTTATGATTCGATCATAGCGTTTAATAACCTGGGCAATATAATCTATGCCAATGAAAGGGCCTGTCAGACACACGGTTATGAACCTGCTGAAATGCACAATATGAATATCGTTGATTTGCTGGGCGATGAAGATATTGCTGCACTGGATAACCGGATTATAGCACTGCAGGAAAAGGGCTACTTGCAGTACGAAGCAATACACAAGCGTAAAGACGGCTCCTTCTTTCCGGTGGAAGGAAGGACGCGTGTCGTCGATATTGCCGGGCAACCCATATTTATTGCATCTCACACGGATATTACCCTGCGCAGACAGATGGAAAAAGCACTGGTGGAGAGTGAATCCAAATATAGGAGCCTAGTGGAAAGCGGCGGAGCCAGTATCGCTATTGTAGATATTGAGGGGAAATTTACCTTTGTCAACGACACCCTATGCACGATGACTGGCTATTCCAGAGAAGAGATTCTGGAGAAGAACTCTTTGGATTTCGTGCATCCCGAGGATAGAGACCGGGCTGCGCAGCTTTTCCTCGAAGCCAGGGGCGAGGGTAAGACCGGGATACATATGGAAACTCGGGCATTGCATAAAGACGGGCATATTATCTGGTTTTACGCCAGTCCTGTTGAGTTGAAAATTAACGAAAAGCTTGTAGGTTTCAGCGTCATTTTGCAGGATATCACGGAACGCAAGCGGGCAGAAGAAACCGTCAGGCAGAACGAAGAGAAGTACGGAACGATTTTAGAAGAGATCGATGAACACTATGCGGAAATCGATGCGAAGGGCAACTTCACATTTGTCAATGAAGCGATGTGCCGCTATTTCGGCTATTCAAGGGAAGAAATGATCGGTATGAATTATAAAACGTACGCCCCGCCGGAGAGCTTGAAACAGCGGCAGGCAGTATTTTCTGAAGTTTTCAAGACGGGAAAACCCACATACTGGCAGCTGTTTGAGGACATGGTAAAGGACGGCTCAAGGCGCCTTGTTGAGATATCTATTTTCCCCCTTAAAGATAATGAAGGTGAAATAGTAGGGCTGCGCACCATCGGCAGGGATGTTACCGATCGAAAGCAGGCGGAAGCTAATCTAAGGGAGAGCGAAGAACGTTACCGCCTGCTGGCCGAGAACTCATTGGATGTCATCTTCACTACGGATATGGGTGCGCAGCTAACCTATATCAGTCCATCGGTGAGATATCTGACGGGCCGGGGGGCCGAGGAAATAATGACAATGTTCCGGCAAAATACGCTGACCGCGGAGTCGCTGGGGGTTTCTTTAAGGGAGGGTCATCGTTTTCAACAATGTTTAAAAGCCCTGGCCGAGGACCCATCGCGCACTGAGGTTTTTGAGTTCGCGCTTAAACACAGGGAAGGTTATATAAATTGGGCCGAAGTCCAGATGAGTGTCATGCGTGATAAGTTCAACCAGGCTGCCGGTATCCTCGGCGTTATCCGGGATATTTCGCAACAAAAGAAGATGACCGAACGCCTTGTCAGTGCTGACCGCCTGGCATCGCTGGGAGAGATGGCGGCCGGCCTGGCCCACGAGGTTAATAATCCACTCACGGCAGTGATGGGATTCTCATACCTTTTACTGCAAAATCCGGATACCCCCGAGGATGTCAGGAATGATGTGGAGGCCATATACAGGGAAGGGAAACGTGCGGCGGAAATAATCAGGAACTTCCTTACATTCGCCCGTGGGCAAAAACCTGAGAAACAGGCAATCTATATTAATGACATCCTGCAAGAGGTACTCAAGTTGAGGCATAACCAGATGGAGAATGAAAATATCCAGGTTAATCTTAACCTCTGGGAGGACCTGCCGGCTATACAGGGGGATATTTCGCAGCTTCAGCAGGTCTTCCTGAATATTATTTTAAATGCAGAGTATTTTATGTACCGCACCAACAGGAGGGGCACGCTCACTGTAAATACCCAATTCACCGATGGGAAGGTAATAGTGGTAATTAGAGATGACGGACCTGGTGTAGCGCCCGAAGCCATTAGCCGTATCTTCGACCCGTTTTATACTACCAAAGAGGTGGGAGAAGGGACGGGGCTGGGCCTAAGCATATGCCATGGCATCGTGATGGAACATGGGGGAACTATTTTTGCGGAAAGCGAGCTGGGACGGGGAGCGACCTTGATCGTAGAACTGCCGGTCAGGTAAACAGGGTATCATCCCCTATAGTGTCCATTGTTGACAGGAATCGAAGCCCTATGATAATATTTCCATTTGTTGCAAACTTGCGCTAATATTTATTGGTTTAGCGCCTCGTTTGTATGGCCTGGATATTAATTAAGCCGGCTGGTTGACCCGGGATGTGGGCCAGATCGGGAAGTAGTCCGGGAGCAACTGGGTGGCTTTTTAATTTGCCGAAAAATAGAGAGTAAAACTGAAGGAATAGAATAGTATGCCGACAATAAATCAACTGGTTAGAAAGGGACGCCGCAGGCTGGGCAGGAAAACCAAAGCTCCTGCGCTGCAGGTCATATACAACGCGCTGAAAAACCGCAGCAGGAAAGGCGTTTGCTCACCCCAGAAACGCGGCGTGTGCGTGCAGGTCAAAACCATGACTCCTAAAAAGCCTAACTCAGCTCTGCGTAAAATCGCCCGCGTAAGGCTGACCAATCATATCGAAGTCACGGCGTACATTCCGGGTGAAGGCCATAACCTTCAGGAACACTCTGTAGTGCTTATCCGCGGAGGAAGGGTTAAAGACCTGCCTGGTGTGCGCTATCATATTATCAGAGGCACACTCGATGCTGCGGGAGTAGATAAGCGCAGGCAGGGCCGCAGTAAATACGGCGCCAAACGTGCAAAAGCACCCGCTGCCGCCGCAAGCTAATTATAACGGGGAGATGATATGTCAAGGCGAGCCAAATTTGTCAACAAAATAGTCAGCCCGGATCCCAAATACGGGAGCCCGGTTGTTGCGCGGTTTATTAATAAGATAATGTATAAGGGCAAGAAGGCCACGGCACAGGGTATTGTTTACGATGCTTTCGATCGTATCAACAAGCAGATGAAAACAGACCCCCTGGGCGTTTTTGAGCAGGCCATGAAAAATGCGGCGCCCATGCTTCAGGTCAAATCCAGGCGAGTTGGCGGTGCCACATATCAGGTCCCTATCGAGGTCACACCAGAGCGCGGTGAGTTCCTTGCTACCAAATGGATCATCACCTTTGCCCGGGATCGCAGCGGAAGGTCGATGGCTGAGAAGCTGGCTGCAGAGTTAATGGATGCTGCGCAGGGCCAGGGTAATTCCATTAAAAAGAAGCAGGATACGCATAAGATGGCCGAGGCCAATAAAGCGTTCGCACACTACAGATGGTAACAACAGGAATCAGTCAATCCCGGCCTAAATCCGGCCAGGGTGCTAAAACAATGACAAGATCATTTCCGCTTGATAAAGTCCGGAATATAGGTATTATCGCGCATATCGATGCCGGCAAAACCACGACTACCGAACGCATTCTTTTCTATACCGGCAGGACCTATAAAGTCGGCGAAGTGCACGATGGTACGACAGTCATGGACTGGATGGTGCAGGAAAGGGAACGCGGCATCACCATAACCTCCGCCGCAACCACCTGCCACTGGCAGGAGCACCGCATAAACATTATTGATACGCCGGGCCATGTAGATTTCACAGCCGAAGTTGAGCGCAGCTTGCGAGTACTTGACGGAGGAGTGGTTGTCCTGGATGCAGTAGCGGGTGTCGAAGCACAGTCCGAGACCGTGTGGCATCAGGCAGACAGGTATGGCGTTCCCCGCATATGTTTTATTAATAAAATGGATAGGGTGGGCGCTGACTTTGAGCGCACTATCGGCATGATAGAGGAGAGGCTTAAGGCTAACACAGTTTCCATACAGCTTCCAATCGGCAGGGAGAGTTCATTTATTGGGGTAGTAGACTTAGTTGCCAACAAAGCATGGACTTTTCCCGATGAAGTTACCGAGGATCCGCAGGAAACAACAATACCCGACGATTTAAAAGAGGAAGCATCCCAGGCAAGGCACAATATGATAGAAAAGCTGGCCGAAAGCGATGACCAGCTCATGCTTAAATACGTAGATAACCAGGATATCGACATAGGGGACATCAAAGCAGCCATCAGGCGGCTGACGGTTGCCAACAGGATCGTGCCTATTGTGTGCGGAACTGCTCTGCGAAACAAGGGAATTCAATTGGTGCTGGATGCCGTTGTCGATTACCTCCCATCCCCTTTGAACAAACCGCCCTTGAAGGCAATCGACACCGTAAGCGGACAGGAAGTTGCCCGTCCGCCCAGCGATGATGCGCCTTTCAGTGCCCTGGCTTTCAAAGTTGTATCGG
>JBEKVW010000021.1:0-26079 GCA_049513695.1 Dehalococcoidia bacterium
AAGGCTGATCGGCTTTTGTGCTGTGCAGCCCCTTGATATAAAAGCTGCAATCAGAGAAGTAGAAAGATGCAGCGTCGGCGGGGCAAAAGGCATAGGCGAATTGCGCCCGGACGTCCAGGGCTTTGACCTGAACCAAAATAAGTCTTTGGATGCATTTGTCGAGGTGATCATCAGGAATAAAATGGTGCTTTCCCTGCATGCTTCGGAGCCGGTAGGACATGAATATCCAGGGAAGGGCAACATTGTACCCGGGCTGCTATATGAATTTATAAAAAGGTACCCGCAGCTTAAGGTAATACTGGCTCACTTCGGAGGTGGATTGCCTTTTTACGAGTTGATGCCGGAAGTCAAGCAGCTTTTACAGAACACATACTATGACACTGCTGCAGCGCCATTTCTCTATAGCCCTGATATTTATAAGGCCCTTGATACCATCATAGGCAGTGAAAAATTATTGTTCGGCAGCGACTGGCCCCTGATTGACCCGGAACGGGTCATCGACCAGGTAAAGGCCGCAGGTCTGGGAAGAGAGCAGATGAATAATATTCTCTATGGCAACGCCGAGAGGCTTTTTACTCCGAATAATAAGAGCGCGAAGGCTGACAAATGATCGACCGGGAAATTCGCGCTTTTATAGCTATCGAGTTGCCGGCGGAGCTCAGGAAAATGATGAGCGAGTTTCAGGCCGGACTGAAGAGACCGCAGCAGAGATTTGTTAAGTGGGTTAACCCCGGATCTGTGCATCTTACCCTTAAATTTTTGGGAAATGTTAAATCAAAGCAGCTGGATTCCATCAAAAAGGAGCTGCAGGATATAGCCGGGGGTAGCCGGACTTTTTCCCTTGTGACATCCGGGACCGGATGCTTCCCCAATTTAAAAAGGGCACGTGTGTTCTGGCTGGGATTGGACGGTGATATTGAGCAGTTACTTAAACTGCAGGAGAAAATCGATGGCGCCCTATCACATATGGGTTTTCCACGGGAAAACCGGCCCTTCACTGCGCATCTGACACTGGCCAGGATTAAGGAGGACTACTCAACGGCGGATAGATTGGAGTTTTCCGAGTTAGTTAAAGACGCCCGTTTCCAACATCCCTTCTCAATGAAGGTTGAAGCTGTCTCGTTAATGCAAAGCCAGCTTAATCCGGCAGGAGCTGTTTACACCCGGCTTGCAGAGTTCCCATTGACTGGACAGTAAATAAATTGACTGACCGTCAATATACCCAATATATTTGCCATTGAATTTTGATTAATGCTATACTCTAGGCATCCTTGGAGGAGGTGGAAATAATAGTGGAAAACTATTCCTTTCCAAAGTGTTTAAAATGCAAAACCGGTGATTTGGTTCCGCTGTCCGATTTCGGAAGCCAGGGGGCAGCTATACATTATAAAGCCTGGGTATGCACTAATCCTGAATGCGGGTTCAACTTGAAAATCAGGAACGGCGATATATATTTGAATGAGCCTATTTTCAGCGGCGCAAGCCATACGCTGCGTTCTCACTAAGATATAGTAACAGGCGGTAGAGCATAGCAGATAATAAATGGAGTTAAGGTTTTGACCGGATGGTTGAAACAACTCCGCAGTGAAGTCATCGATTTATTCTTTCCGCGGGAATGCCTGGGATGCGGTAAAATCGGTGGCTTTATTTGTAATAGTTGCGCTAAAAAATTGCCCAGAATCTATCCGCCGTTATGTCAGAGATGCGGCAGGCCCGAAACAAGCGGCCGTTACTGTCAGGAGTGCTGGGGAAAACAGAATAATCGCATAGATGCTATACGTTCAGTATTTGTCTTCGAAGGAACCATCAGGGCAGCAATCCATGAACTTAAGTATCGCAACCTGCGAGCTATATCAGCTATATTGGGTGAATATATGGCGACATACTACAGGGACAACGGACTAAAAGGTGATTGTCTTTTACCTGTGCCATTGCATGAAAAACGAATACGTGAACGAGGATATAACCAGTCGGAGTTGCTGGCAAAGGAAATAGCCAAGCACATCGGTGTGCCGGTTAAGGGCCAGCTGGTTATGCGTGTGAGGAATAATATGCCGCAGGCGCGTACCAGCAGCGCTGAAGAGCGTAGAGTAAATATGGAGAATGTATTTAGCTGTCAGGGCCTTGAAGTAGCTGGACAGGATATTATCGTCGTCGATGACGTCTGTACATCAGGCAACACGCTTGAAGCGTGCGCCACGGTATTAAAGGCGGCCGGAGCAAAAAGCGTTATTGGTTTCACTCTGGCCAGAGAAATATTAAGCAGGAGTTAGTAATGGAAATCCAGGTCACTACTAGAAATATGAAGTTGGACACGGAAAACCAGGATTATGCCGAGCAAAAACTGGGAAAGCTGCATAAATATCTTAATACCATCAGCACGATCAAGCTGGAGCTGGTGGATGAAAGGTCCAAAACGCGGCCGATCTATACTGCTCAGGTAACCATAAATATCAATGGTTTTCTGTTGAGGGGAGAACATAAAGGGGATAGTATTCGTTCCGCTGTAGATGATGTATTTGAGGTGATGGAGCGGCTGGTTACCAAATACAAAAAAAGATACGAAATAAATAAGGGCAGGGAGCCGGAATCCATCAGAAGGCTTGATATCGAAGAAGAAAAAAAGGTCGTTGATAAGTCAAGGGTAGCCAAATCGAAAAGCTTTTTAGTCAAACCCATGACCACTTCGCAGGCCATTGACCAGATGGAGTTTATCGGCCACGATTTTTTTATATTTTTAAATGCCAAAGATAGTTCCGTGAATGTAGTATACAGGCGCAAAGATGGTAAATATGGGCTAATACAGCCACAGTTTTCCTAGATCTGGGCAAACGGAATCTTAAGAAAGGCAGGTTGAAAGGACGGTGGTAAAGGCTAAAGTTAAGGCAACCTTGCTCCAGGCAGTCCAGGGTGACATCACCAGGGAAAAGGTAGATGCCATTGTGAATGCTGCCAATTCAAGTTTGATGGGTGGCGGTGGCGTTGATGGGGCAATACACCGGGCTGGGGGACCTGCCATTGTGGAGGAATGCCGCAAGATTGTTTCCGAACATGGCAGACTGCCTGCCGGCCAGGCTGTAATTACTATAGGCGGAAAACTGCCTGCTAAATATGTTATTCATACGGTGGGGCCGGTGTGGAGGGGAGGCAACGGCGGTGAGGAGGCCACGCTAGCAAGCTGTTATACGGAATGTTTAAAACTGGCCACGGCTAACCGGATCAAGAGCGTCTCATTCCCGGCCATCAGCACCGGGGTTTATGGCTATCCACAGGAACCTGCAGCCCGCACAGCGATAAACAGCGTCATTAAGTTTTTGAATGCTAACTCCACAACTATAGAGCAGGTGCGTTTCGTTCTTTACGATACGAATGCGTACAATATATATGCTGCCGAATTTGCTAAAATCAGCAGCGTATAGTTGGAGGACTTAAATATGTTCTATACCTTAATGCATACGCGTTGGGGTTGGGTAGGGGCACTCTTCACGGAAAAAGGTCTTAGAAAATTGACGTTTCCTGTTGGAAGTGAGGTGGAAGCGAAAAAATGCCTGAAAATAGACGATAGCTGTACGAGCTATGTAGAAGCGACCAAATTCAGGGAACTGGAAAAACAATTGGTAAACTATTTCAATGGAAGGCCAACACGATTTGATTGTGGTCTGGATCTAAGCGGGTCAACGCAATTTCAAAGGGATGTATGGAAAACAGTCGCAGATATCCCTTACGGTCAGATGAAAAGCTATAAATGGGTGGCTGACAAAATGGGCCGTAAAAACGCCTGCAGGGCCGTTGGCCAGGCCCTGGCCAGGAATCCCGTTCCCATTATCATCCCCTGCCACAGAGTGATCCGTAAGAATGGAACCCCCGGCGGTTTTGCCGGCAAGGCATCCATTATCGATACCAAGCTCAAGCTGTTGTCGCTGGAAGGTTGCAAGCTGAATTAGAACTACATCAACACACCGGATCGGGAGGATGTAAATTGATAGAGCACGCTTACTCCGATGTAAAGGATATTAAACTGCACTACGCATACACCGGCACGGGTGACCTGATGATGTTTCTGCATGGCTTTCCCGAATATTGGGGCATGTGGAAGAAGCAGCTCGATGAATTCGGCCTCGATCACCTGGCGGTGGCGCCGGATATGCGGGGCTTCAATCTCTCCTCTAAACCCCCGGAGATCGATCAATATAAGCAGCCGATCCTGGTAGAAGATATACGTCAATTTGCTGAAAACCTGGGTTATAAGAAATTCATCCTGGTGGCCCACGATTGGGGTGGCGCCATTGCTTGGCTTTTTGCCATGTTTTTCCCTCAATATCTGGAAAAGCTTATTATGATCAATGCTCCTCATCCGGTCACCTTCGAAAGAGAGCTCCGTAATAATCCCGAGCAGCGCAAGGCCAGCAGCTATATCGTAATGTTCAGGAAACCGGGGATCGAGTCGAAATTATCCGAGAACAATTACTCTCTGCTATTAAATATGGCTTTCGGCGACTTGATTAAAAGCGGCGTGCTTAGCGCTGAAGATATACAGGGATATATCGATGCCTGGTCACAACCCGGAGCGCTTACCGGGGGTCTAAACTACTACAGGGCAAGTAATATGAGTATCCTGGAAAACTATGAGGAAGCTATAAAAAAGCCGTCCAGGGCTGAGTCATTGCCTGTAATCAAGGTCCCGACACTGGTCATATGGGGAGAAAAAGATACCGCCCTGCTGCCCGGCTGTATTGAAGGGTTGGAAAAATATGTAACTTCTTTGACGGTCAAGAGGGTGCCGGATGCTACACACTGGGTAGTTCGAGAGAAGCCGGCATTGGTAAATCAATTGATCAGGGAATTCATTCAGACACCGTGAATATAACTTTATCTGAAGCCGGCAATCAATAGGCCAGGATGGGGTTTAGCTCTTTCATCAGGTCGTTGCAGTAGTCTATTTTAACATCAGGAATTTCCATACGGGTCACCTTGTCCTGATAACTTATAGCCAGTTGCACGCTGTCTTTCCCCGGATATCTTTTTAAGACCTCTAAGATACGTTGTAGATACACACGGTCCTGCTCGGTATCGTTACTCTGATTGAGATGTATCACCAGTTTTTTAGGTGCTATGTAGTGATTGTTGGTCTCGACCTGCGGCTTGGCTGCCTCAGGCTCGTATTTTCTCACCCGGGCGCAGCTGATGCTGACGCGGTCTTCCCTGACTTTTACGGTCCCCTCTATAATCAATATGTTGCCTTCGACCCAGAGGTCTTGCGTCTGTGTGTACACATTGGACCATACTATTACTTCGATGCTCCCATTCAAGTCCTCGAAGGTAGCGATAACGAAAATGCTATTATTTTTAGTGGAGGCATGCCTGACCGCCGAAATCATGCCTGCTACGATGACTTTTTCTCCGGCCATCTCGTTAGTTATCTGGCCGCACAGCACGCTGGCGTGTTCGGCAAGCTTAGAGGCGAGGGTGGACAGCGGATGCTCGGAGAAATATATACCCATTAATTCCTTTTCCCAGGCCAGTTTTTCCGGCAGCGACGCATCGATATTATCCAGATCTAGGGCCGGCAGGGGCACCGAGACGCTCTGCCCGAATATGTCGAACATACTGGACTGGCCGCTCTCCTTCTGTTTCTGTCCCCGCTGCGATAGGGACATGATGCGGTCCACCGCGGACAGAAGCGAGCCACGTTGGCCCAGGCAATCCAGAGTTCCCACTTTTATCAAACTTTCCATAACCTTTTTATTGACATAACGCAAGTCAACCCGGCTGCAGAAATCCTCGATGGATTTGAATTCGCCTCCGCGGAAACGCTCAGCGAGCATCGGTTCCAATGCATTGGTACCTACGTTCTTGATTGAAGCAAGGCCGAATCTGATGCCTGCATTTTTACCCTTACCCTCGACGACGAAGTCCGCGTGGCTGTGGTTTACATCCGGTTTGAGCACCTCGATATTAATACGCCGGCACTCTGCAATGGCAGTCACGATCTTCTCCATCTTGTCATAGTACGTGTTTAAAAAGGCGGTCATATACTCCACCGGGTAATTGGCCTTGAGGTAAGCTGTTTCGTAGGCTATACGCGCATAGCTGACGGAGTGAGCTTTGTTAAAAGCATAACCGGCGAAGGGCTCGATTAATCCGAAAATAGCGTTGGCCTCATCTTCGCTATACCCCTTGGTTTTAGCTCCTTCGACGAAGTTCTGCTTTTCTTTCCTCATGACCTCCGGGTTTTTTTTACCCATAGCCTTGCGTATAATGTCGGCGCGACCCAGGCTATATCCGGCAAATCGTTGAACGATAAAAAGCACCTGATCCTGGTAGACTATCACTCCGTAAGTGTCCTCCAGGATGGGCAAAAGGTCGGGGTGTGGATAGTGGACCGATTCCATCCCATGTTTAGCCCTGATAAACGTTGGGATGTGTTCCATGGGGCCCGGACGATACAGGGCGACCATGGCTGAAATATCCATGAACTTGGTCGGCCGCAGCTCTTTAATGTAGCGCCGCATGCCTGGACTTTCCAGTTGGAATACTCCGGTAGTTTCCCCCGAAGCCAGTAGATCGAAAGACTTTTTATCGTCAAGGGGCATGTTCAGGAAATCTATTTCAATGCCCTGGTTCTCGAATATCACTTTTTTAGCTTCGGCCAATAGCGTGAGATTGGCCAGCCCCAGGAAATCCAATTTGAGCAAGCCCAGTTTGGCGACATCATCCATTGAGAATTGAGTCATTGTTGCGTTCTGGTCCGCGTCCTTGTTGGCTCTCTGCAGAGGCAGGTATTGGGTTAAAGGGTCCCTGGAAATTACCACGCCAGCAGCATGGGTGCTGGAGTGTCTTGAGATACCCTCCAGTTTCTTGGCAGTGTCTAAAAGTTTGCGGATAAGCTCATCTGCGGCATACATATCCTGGAGCTCTTTAACTTCCAGGAAGGCTTCATCCAGCCGTATATTGGGGCGGGTTGGTATCAGCCTCGCTACCTGATCGACAGTACCGTAGTTTAGGCCCAACGCCCTGCCCACATCCCTGATGGCGGCCCTGGCGCCGAGGGTCCCGAAGGTAATGATCTGCGCAACATGGTCCGTACCATATTTGTGGTTGGCATAAGAAATAACTTCATCGCGCCGGTCGTCCTGGAAATCGAGGTCGATATCCGGCATTTCACGGCGTTCGATATTCAGGAAACGCTCGAAAACCAGCTTGTAGGTAAGGGGATTGATATCCGTTATGCCCAGGCAATAAAGCGCCAGGCTGGCCGCCGCACTGCCGCGGACACCGAAGAATATGCCGTTTTTTCGCACGAACGATATAAGGTCGTGGACCACCAGAAAATAATCGGCAAATTGCGTCTTCTCGATAACGTCTAGTTCGTATGCCAGACGCTTCTCCGCTTCGGTATCTGCATCCGGCAGGCGCTCTTTAAATCCCCTCCAGCAAAGGATGGATAAATACGACTGCGAGGTTTTGCCGGCCGGCAATTCCACCTGTGGGAGGTGGGGCTTTCCGAACTCTATTTCGACGTCACATAGATCGGCTATTTTTTGTGTATTCTCTATGGCTGCCGGCAGGTCTGCATATTCGTCAGCCATTTCCTTGGGGCTTTTAAGATAGAAATAGTCGCCGGCCATTTTTAAACGTCTTTCGTCGTTTACCGTCGTATTGGTCCCGATGCAGAGCAGTATGTCCTGGATGTAAGCATCTTCCTTGTTAACATAATGTACATCGTTGGTGGCCACCAGCGGGATATCCAGCTTACCTGCCAGTTCAAGGAGGCTGACGTTGATCATTTCTATATCCGGGATAGGGTGTTTCTGTATCTCGATATAAAAATGCTGGAAATTATCCTTATACCAGCTTGCGGTCTCCAGTAAAATATCCTGCCGGTTCTGCAGGATAAGTCGGCCCAGTTCGCCCTGCGCACAGCCGGAGAGCAGAATCAGGCCTTCTTTATATTTGCATAGCAGTTCTTTATCTATCCTGGGCTTGTAATAGAACCCTTCGGTATTGGCCAGCGTCACCAATTGAATTAGGTTGCTGTAGCCTGTATTATTCATAGCCAGGAGCGTTAGATGAGAATTGGCCTTGTTGGATGGGTCCTTGGTCCGGTAATTCTGGGCGGCTACATAGACTTCGCACCCAATGATAGGTTTAATGCCGCATTCCCTGGCCGTCTTGTAAAAATCAATGACGCCGTACATATTACCGTGATCGGTAATAGCCAGGCTGTGCATACCGAGGTCCTTGGCTTTGTGGATTAAAGGGACAACCCTGCAATACCCGTCAAGTAAACTATACTCAGTATGAACATGGAGATGGGTAAACATACTTTGCACCTGTGGAACGGTTAAAATTATAACACAAGAGATTTTCGGCGCTCACGCAAATATAGACAGCAAAATAGCATCTCAGGTCAATACTCGAGGAACAGATAATGAAATATATTTTATTAATAGCTTTTCTCGTCTGGATAGTTTCAATCCCGTTTCTTATTATTTCCACCACGGCCAACATGTATACGGGGTGCCAGGGTCTGTATGAGTACGGATTCGATAAGTATCAGATCAGCCAGGTTACCGGCATAAACAAAACACAATTACAAGAAGTTGCCCGGCAAATGGTGGACTATTTCAACGGGAAAAGCCCGACCCCCCAGTTAACCGTGGACAGCAAAGACGGCACGAGGCAACTCTACAATGAGAAAGAGTTAATCCATATGGACGACGTGCTTAAGATTGTCAGCTTATTTCATGTCATGCAAATAGTTTCAGTGATCCTATTCCTTATACTGGGCGTCGTCACCTACTTGCGGATGGGAATAAACAGGATATTAAGGGGATTGGAAATCGGCTCGATAATCGCTGCGGCCTTCACGGCGGTGTTGATTACCTGGGCGTTTATAGATTTTGACGGCCTCTTTCTCCTGTTTCACTACGTCAGCTTTTCCAATAACCTGTGGATATTGGATCCCAGCAAGGACTACCTGATCATGATGTTCCCGGAGGGTTTCTTTAACGACGCCGCGCTATTTATGGTTTCGACCATAATGGGGACATCCCTGGCTGTCTGGATTACAGCCTTTCTGGTGCGCAGAAAAATATCCTCTAATGCCAAGAGAGCATAAAACGGTCCATCCCGGCCTTGAGGTATTAACCGCCGCCGCAGGAAGAGCAGTTAGTGGAACTGCAGCCTGCGCACGAGCTACCGCCGCCGGAAGGCATATGGCTCAGCATGCTCAGATCGGACTTGGAACGGGATACGAAACGGGACATGGCCCTTTTGGAGGGGCTTTGGCATTTGGGACAATCCCCAAGCTCCTCGGATTTGGGCAGAGGACGCATCAATTCGAATCTGCAATCACATTTGGGGCATTGATATTCATATATCGGCATTAACCTGACCTCGAATAAAAATTTAGCTCATTACGGCGGCCCCAGTCAAATTGCATTTCTGGCCCATTTATAGCTGCCCTAAGTAATATTGCTTAGCTCCAATCATTTGTTATTGCGCTTTTGCGCATAATCAGTTTGCGCAATACTGCGGATGGTAACGCCCGTGGTTATTGTTAAATTGTAGGCGTAACAAACGCTATAACGATAAAGGAGTAAATCAAATGCCGAAAGTTGCCGATATATCCAACGGAGTACAAACTGTAGATAAGACAGACAAGAAATCCAACTTCTGGACGGATAAATCCCCGTGCTGGGACCTGTGCAACTGCCCGGATGTGATAAAAAATGAGTGCCCGGTGACACAATACCAGTTTCTCCCGTGCTGGGAAGTGGAAGGTACTTACTGCAAGTTGGACGACATGGGGTCCAGCGGGAAAGATACTACGATGTGCCAGACCTGCAGGGTCTATAAAAAATATGGGAACGGGGAGCCGGTGAGGTTGAAGCTGTTCGGCAAGGGGATGGATACACACTTGAGGGAGATGGAGCAGGCCGAGGCAAAGTAAAACCCAGGTATAGTGCGGATCAAGGCGGACCGTCGAAGGGCGGCCGGCTTTTTTATTGCATTTTGGGGTAAATAAAAATATTTTTGGCGGGGCTATTTTATTTTTAGCACAATTGTGTTAAAATAACCATAATTAGGTTCAAATGGCATATTTTTAGGAGGAGAAATGGAGTCGGACAAAGTGAAACTGGAAAAAGAAAAGGCACTGGATTTGGCGATCAATCAAATTGAGAAGCAGTATGGTGCCGGCTCAATAATGTCACTGGGCGAGAGGCTGGCCAGGGTTAAGGTGGAGGTCATCCCCACGGGTTCGTTGAGCCTGGACCTGGCCCTGGGGGTGGGCGGGATACCCCGTGGACGGGTTACCGAGATATTCGGTGCTGAGGCTTCAGGAAAGACCACCCTGGCCCTAAATATAATTGCACAGGCGCAAAAACTGGGCGGTCTGGTGCTCTATATCGATGCGGAACATGCCCTCGACACGAATTATGCCTCAATATGCGGCGTGAATGTGAATGCGCTTAAGGGCGCCCAGCCGGGAACCGGTGAAGAAGCCCTGGATATTGCGGAGCGCATGGTCAGAACGCATGCCCTGGATGTGGTGGTAATAGATAGCGTGGCCGCCCTGGTCCCCCGGGCTGAAATCGAGGGCGAAATGGGCGAATCCCATGTCGGGCTGCAGGCCAGGCTGATGTCGCAGGCTCTGCGAAAACTTACGGGTGAAATCAGCAAGTCCCACACAGCCGTGATTTTTATTAACCAGTTGCGTGAAAAGGTAGGGGTAATATATGGCAGCCCGGAGGTGACGCCGGGTGGCAGGGCGCTTAAATTTTATAGCTCTGTAAGAATCGATTTAAGGAAGGCCGATGCCATCAAGAACGGCGCCGAAATAATAGGGAACAGGGTACGAGCCAAAGTTGTAAAAAATAAGATGGCGCCTCCATACCGCGTTGCCGAGTTCGACATCATGTTCAATTGCGGCATAAGCAAAGAGGGTGATGTCATCGACCTGGGCGTGAGCTCCGGTATTATTAAAAAGTCGGGCGCATTCTTCGACTTCAAGGGCACCAAGCTGGGCCAGGGCAGGGAAAAGGCACGCGAATACCTGATGCAGCATCCCGAAGTAACTATTGAGCTGGAGAAACAGATACGCAATATTGCCTTATCCGGTCAAGCACCGGGCGAGGGTAAGGAAGCCGACGAGTAACCTTTTCGATGATTGAAGCCAAATGCCCAAGAAAATAGTCGAGTTAAAGGCCGGCAAAATCAGGGGGATGGTTGATGTCCTTTTCGACGATCAATCAACCATAAGTGTCAATAGGAGGCTGATTGAAAAGGCCGGCCTCCGATTATACTCAGAGATAGATATCCGCAGTCTGGATAAGATTATTAAAGAGGATGACGCCGACAGGTGCTATGAGGCGGCGCTCAATTACCTGGAATACCGGCCCAGGAGTGAGGCTGAAGTTAAGCAGCATCTGCTGTACAAGAGGCGGTTTCAGGGCGAATCGGTGACCAGTGCCATAGCCAGATTAAAGAAGCTGAATTTAATTGACGACCGGGCTTTTGCCGAGAATTGGACCAGGGACCGTAATGCCTACCGGCCTAAAAGCCGCCTGATGATCAAGCGGGAGTTGCTGCAAAAAGGGGTTGGCTACGATATCGCCGATGAGGCCACTCAGGGAGTCGAAGATGAAGCCGGCGCCTATAAGGCCGGCTTAAAAAAGGCCAAGCTGCTTAAACAGTTTGACTATCCCCAATTTGCCAAAAGGCTGGCTGCCTTTTTGGCCAGACGGGGCTATGCCGTGGATGCTGTTAACAGTGTAACCATGCGTTTATGGCATGAGATTACCGGAGAGAAAACCGAAAAATAGAAATATTTCGGCCGGGTACTGGTCGTATATATGTTATTAAGAGTATAATATTTAATTAAGGTTTATTAACTATGTGTAAATTAACTTTGTTTGTTTACAAAGAGAGGCATTTATATTATGGACTGGATATATTATCTGATTGTCGGCCTTATTGCCGTTTTGTTTTTGCTCGTCGGATACTTCGCCCGGCAGCTGCTGGCGAATCAACAGATACGGCTCGCACAGAATGAGGCGAAGAAGCTACTTGAAAGCGCTCAAACCAAATACGAGCAGATGGTGCTCGATGCCAAAGAAGAAGCTGTCAAATTAAGGGCGGCTGCGGAAGCGGAAAGCAGGGAGAGAAGATATGAGCTGCAAAGGCTTGAGAGGCGGTCCAGTCAGCGAGAAGAGCGGTTAGAGAGGAAGCTGGAAGCGCTCGAAAGACGAGAGCGAAGCTTGATGGGACGCGAGAAAGAAATAGAGACCATCAAAGCTGAGGTCGAAGAGGTAAAAGGCAAGCAGGTACAGCGCCTGGAAGCTATTTCGGGCATGTCCAGCGATGAAGCCAAACAGCTGCTTCTAAATGCGGTAGAGGATGAAATTAAAGAAGACGCTTCACGCAAGGTCCGTGAATGGGAAGTCCGCATAAAAGATGAAATAGAAGGCAAGGCCCGGGATATTCTTGCAACCACCATCCAGCGATGTGCCACCGATGTTGTCTCCGAAACAACCGTTTCGGTGGTGGCCCTGCCCAATGATGATATGAAAGGCCGCCTGATCGGCCGCGAGGGGCGCAACATACGCGCCATGGAACAGGCAACCGGCGTCGATCTAATTATCGATGACACTCCGGAGTCGGTGACCATCTCGAGCTTCGACCCCATACGCAGAGAGGTTGCTAGGGTAGCCCTCACCAGTCTTATCCTCGACGGGAGGATACACCCGGCCCGCATCGAGGAAGTGGTGGAAAAAGCCAAAACAGAGGTGGAATCAACCATCCGTGTCGAAGGCGAGCAGGCCACCAGGAAGGCGGGAGTGCAGGGCCTGCATCCCGAATTAATGAAGCTGTTGGGACGCCTCAAATACAGAACAAGCTACGGACAAAACGTCCTGACCCATAGCCTGGAAGTCGCCCATATTGCCGGCATGCTGGCGGCGGAGATCGGCGCTAATGTAGTGCTGGCCAAGAGGGCCGCTTTATTACATGATATCGGCAAAGCCGTCGACCATGAGGTTGAAGGCCCGCACGCCTTGATAGGCGCCAACCTGGTCAAGCAATGGGATAAGTCGCCTGAAGTGGCTCAAGCCATATCAGAGCATCACGGCGAAGCCACCACCACAAGTACAATGGGCTTTATTCTGGCAACTGCCGATCAGATAAGCGGGTCCAGGCTTGGAGCCAGGCGTGAATCCCTTGACCAGTATATTAAGAGGATCGAAGCGCTGGAAAATGTCGCCAGCAGCTTTCCTGGCGTGGAAAAGGCCTTCGCCATTCAGGCGGGACGCGAAGTGCGAATTATCGTAAAACCGGACCAGGTGGACGATCTGTCTGCCATGCGCCTGGCGCGTGATATAGTCAAGAAAATTGAAGAGAGCCTTGAATACCCCGGGCAGATTAAAGTCACGGTTATGCGAGAGGTGAGGGCGGTCGACTACGCAAAATAAATAATTGAGGTGGGCGCCTTTGAAAATCCTGGCGATCGGCGATATTATCGGCAAGCCTGGAAGGGATGCGGTTCAGCAGTTTCTTCCAGGCTTAGTTAATGAATACGGCGTAAAGCTGGTTATAGCCAATGGGGAAAACTCGGCTCACGGGATCGGTATAACGGTCAATACGGCCCGTGACCTGGTAGACGCCGGTGTAGACGTAATTACCACCGGCAACCATGTATGGGCGCAGCGTGACATAATGAATCATATGGATGATGAGTTGCCCATCATCAGGCCGCTCAACTTTCCTCCCGGCGCCCCGGGCTGCGGCTATAAAATATCCAACAACGTCCTGGTGGTAAATCTAATCGGTCGTGTCTTCGTCGGACAGTATGACTGCCCCTTCCGCTCTATGGACTGGTTGCTCTCCACCCTCGATCCTCTGCCCAAGATAATAGTGATTGATTTTCATGCCGAGGCGACTTCGGAAAAAGTGGCCATGGGAAGATACCTGGATGGGAGGGTTAGCGCCGTTTACGGTACCCATACACATATCGGCACCACTGACAGCCATATCCTGCCCAACGGCACCGCCTATGTTACGGACATAGGCATGGTTGGCCCCATGGACTCAATTATCGGCGATGATGTGGATAACGTATTGACCAGCTTCCTGGTCGGGTTGCCTCACAGGTTATCCGTCGGCAAGGGCCGCTCTGCCTTCGATGCGATCCTGCTGGATATCGATGATGAAACCGGCAAGGCTAAAAGCATTAAGCGCATCCGCAAAGAGGAGACTTAGAATTGAAGTACGACCTGCATCTGCACACAACGGCTTCGGACGGCAGGTTACAGCCGGCTGAGCTGGTTAAAATGGCCGCCGGGAGGGGATTGGAGGTCATAGCCATTACCGACCACGACAGCATTGGTGGGGTCGAAGAGGCGCTTGATGCTGCGCGCAACTACCCTCACATCTATGTTATTCCTGGGGTTGAGATAAATACCGACCTGGCGTCGGGTGAGCTCCATGTCCTGGGCTATTTTCTCGATTTCAAGGATAAGGACCTGGCTGCATCACTGGAGAAGATCAGGGAGTCGAGGGTGGGCAGGGCACAGAAGATGATCGAGAAACTGCGCAAGCTGGGCAAGCCTGTAGAATGGCAGAGGATACAAGAGTTGGCCAGGGGCGAATCAGTCTGCCGGCCGCATATAGCGCAGGCCATGCTCGAGAAAGGATATGTCCTCACCGAGCACGATGCCTTCGCCAGGTTTATCGGGCGTAACGGGCCGGCCTATGTCGAGCGCGAGAAAATCAAGCCGGTCGAAGCTGTGGAGATCATTAAAAAGGCCCGTGGCGTGCCTGTTTTGGCCCACCCGGCCGATATACAGGGCCTGGACGAGATGATTGTGGAGTTGAAGGCAGCGGGACTGGCGGGACTGGAAGCTTACTACGCTCAATATCCCAGGCCTGTTATTGATAAAATGGTCAAGTTGGCACAGAAATACGGCCTGCTCACCACCGGAGGGACCGATTATCATCATTTTGGCGACAACAGGGAAATAGCCCTGGGGTCGGCGGATATCCCCAAAGATTGCATTGAAAAGCTTTTCGAAGCCGCCGGCAAGCATATAGACCTGAATTGACACGTCATTGCGAGGCACGCAGTGCCGTGGCAATCCCTAAATTCGAAGTCCCGAAGCCCTACGTCATTGCGAGGAGTCCGCAGGCGACGTGGCAATCCTTAAATTCGAAGACGTAAGCCCCTAGAGGTTGCTTCGCTCCGCTCGCAATGACCTGCTTACGGAATACGTTAAAAGGCGGATGGAACAGAAAATAAAAAATGATATAATAGGTCGGTTTTCAGCCAAATAACCGCGAAAGGAGAAACATGGACGCATCTCGCGAAATTTTCTGGAACATTCCCTTTCTCGTTCAAATCTCTCTCTATACTGCAGCCGTAGTTGCTATACTGCTCATCGGGTATGTGGTCTCTAAACGCTACAAGATGTGGATGCTTGGCAAGCCGGACAAGCGGTTTGACAATCCCGTCAAAAGGATAGGCGAATTCATCAAGATAACCATCCTGGACGCCGTATTCCACAGGCGCTTTTTTCGGGACGTTTACCCGGGAATTATGCATTTCCTGATCTTTATCGGTTGTGCGCTCCTCTTTATCGGGGCGGGCCTCGACTTTTTGAACCACTATATATTTCAGCCTTTCAACGCTGCCTTTATCCATGGCCCGGTATACATCTACCTGGGCGGACTGTGGAACATCGGTGGGGTCATGGTGCTGGTTGGACTGGCGCTGGCCTTTATCAGGCGCTACATTCAACGGCCCAAGAGGCTCAATACCATCTTTGACGATGGAGTTGCCCTTGCACTGATTTTAATCGTAGTTGTCACCGGCTTCTTCCTGCAGGGCTTCCGCATGATCGCCGCGGTGCCGGATAACCTCGGCCTCACCCAGCCTGAATACTACATCCATCCTGAATGGGGACAGGCACGCTTCGTCGGTTTCTGGATCGCCGGAATGTTCTCCAATTTGCCCGATGCAACCAGGTTGCTGTGGTACCAGGTCCTCTGGTATTTCCACGTGATCATAACTGTTGGCTCGGTTTTATACATAATCCTTTCGTGGGAGAAGCTGACCCACATCCTGATTTCGCCGGTTAACGTCCTGTTTAAGACTTCCCGGCCCAAGGGCGCTCTCAGCCTGGTGGACCTTGAAAATGCCGAAACGTACGGCGTGGGTAGGATACAGGACTTCACCTGGAAGCAGTTGTTCGACCTTGACGCATGCACCAATTGCGGACGCTGCCAGGACCGCTGTCCTGCCTACCTGACCGATAAGCCGCTCTCGCCCCGCAAAATCGTGCAGGACTTGAAGACCCACTGGCTGGAACAGGCCCCGTCCCTGCTGGCTGCCAAAAAGGCTGCCGCAGCGTCCGGTCCCGGAGCGGCGACTAATGTCGCCGTCGAGGAAAAGACCATGGTCGGCCAGGTGATTCTCGAAGATGAGATCTGGTCCTGCACCACCTGCCGCGCCTGTCAGGATGTTTGCCCGGTGTTCATCGAACATATAGATAAAATAGTAGATATGAGACGGCACCTCGTTCTCGATCTTGCCCAGATACCGGAGACGGGCGAATCCGTTCTTAAATGCATGGAGGCCAGGGGCCATAGCTGCAAAGGCACCACGCTGACCAGGACGGATTGGACCACCGGACTGGATATAAAGCAATTGTCCGAGGATCCCAACGTCGAATACGTATTCTTCGCCGGCTGCGCAGCATCTTTGGAAGAGCGCAGCACCAAGATCGCTATTGCCACCGTCAAAATTCTAAAAGAGGCCGGTGTCAATTTCGGTATCCTGGGCGCCCAGGAAATGTGCTGCGGCGAGCCGGCCAGGCGGCTCGGCAACGAATACCTTTTCCAGACTCTGGCCGCGCAAAGCGTCGAGCAGTTCAAGGGCTACAATATCAAGAAGATCATCACCATCTGCCCTCATTGCTTTAACACTATCAAGAATGAATTCCCGCAGTTTGGAGGTAATTTCGAAGTTATCCATCACAGCACTTTCATCTCCAATCTAATCAAGGAAGGCAAGATCAAGCCGGCCGTGATGAAAGAGAACAGGATCACCTATCACGACTCCTGCTATCTCGGCAGGCACAACGATATCTATGATCCACAGAGGAATGTCCTCCAGTCCATCAATAAGCTGCCGCTTCTTGAGATGGAGCGCTCCAGGAACAGCGGTTTCTGCTGTGGCGGCGGCGGCGGGCGCTTCTGGATGGAGGAAAGGCTCGGTACACGCATCAGCGAAGCCCGCATCCAGCAGGTACTGGATGTCGGTGCCGATACAGTTGCTACGGCATGTCCTTACTGCGTTCAGATGTTCACCGACGCCATCAAAGCCAAAGGCGCTGAGGAGACACTGGTCGCCAAGGATATCGCCGAGCTCGTAGTCGAAGCTATGTTCCCATCTAAATAAGTACCTGAGTTAGTTAACCAAAAGGCCGTAATGCAACCCATTACGGCCCTTTAATTTTAAGGTCATGGAATAGGCGGAAGAAATTGGCCCCGAGCTACTATGGCAATCAAAGAAATTAGACATTGGACATGTTTGGAAATGATTCAGAGGTGCACAAGGTCATTCAGCTTACAGAACAGTATAAAGTTTTACATGTCACCGCTGAGTTAGATGCCTTTCTTATCCTTATATATCTTCTCACTAAGTTGCTGAATTTTAACGTAACGTTCTTTTTTAATTTGCGGAATGACGTATATGTCATGAAGGACCGTCTTTAATGTCTCAATTATGAATTGTAAAGTGGCAGAATTCCATTCGTCCCAAGATTGTTCGTGTACTTTCTCACTGGTCATGCCCTTGATACTGGATAGAATATCAAATAGGCTAGCGTCAGTTTCAGGATGCATCTTTTTTAATGACTTAATGCGGTCTCCGTAGTCTTCACCTGTTGCCTTCTCGTGTATCAGCAGTTCATAGACGGCTTTTCTCATACAAGCGGAAGCACCAGTAAGATAATTCATTTTGAGACAACCTTCGGCTTCGGTTATAAGTTCCCTTATAACGCCTGGAATACGATTATCAAGAACAAAAAACGAAGTGGGTACTGAATAGAACATTTTGGAATCTATATCGATACCTTCTTTAAATTGCGTTTTTGTTCTGTATCCATCACCGATGTATTGTTTGTCGTGAATTTCCTCATAAGACAAATGCATCGATATCTTATTGCATGATTTGCATCGTATTAAATAGACGCAACATGATTTGTCATTCGTCCAATTGAATGTGAAATAATCCCAGTTCTCATAACTGACGTTACCTCTATTGCAATACGGGCAATTGTAAACCGTATCATCAATAAAATACTTCCTGTCTAGATGTGATTGATCCGTCATCTATACACCTTCCTAATACCCGTCAGTCCCGCTAATTACTGGCTCTGGCTTTTCGCTCCCTAATACTCCTTAGTATAAGAGGAGACGCCTCCTCATAGGTCTTGCCAGATTTAACACTGTTGCATATCAAGCAGCAAGTCTTTAGATTCTCCTTCCCATTATTACCACCCTTACTTTGCGGAATGAAATGGTCTAAAGTGGCATTATCATGTTTTACGTGATCACCGCAATATTGGCAAATCCACCCATCACGCTCAAATATTTCTCGCCTCCTATCTGCATTAATAAAATAGTCGTCTTCCGATGGCTCTGAACGTACACTGACCATCTTTTCCATAGCTAATGGTATTTCCGATGGTAGATTTATCGTGTACAGTGTACCATCCCTATCGGTATCACCAACTTTGATACATTGCTTTTGCTCAAGATGTTTGAGGACTTCAGTTACATGTGCAAAACTAGTCGTTTCTCCTCGACTTCCCTTTCCAAACCCTGCTGCTATAGTTCGTTTACCAACCCTTATCTCGAAATTGTCTTTGAACATTGAGTTACGTAGCAAGTATAGATACATTGATGATTCATAAGGAGTTAATTCAGGCAATAGATAATCTACAAACTGCTCAATTATAATCTGAAGCTCTTCCATGACTATCACCTGCCTCCCAACAATTTATGGATAAAGGTCGTATGATAATTTCCTTATACATTTTGAATCCACTGTACCGTATTATACATCTGCATATTACGGAAAGGAATGCCCTCAACTCTGCATTCCATACCTATAGAATTAAAATGTTTGTTGCATCGTTCCCAGCCTCACCATATTGGTCGCAATTCTATCGCATCTGTCTAATCGGTATAATAGATTTACATAATCTACCTACAATGATGCAGATATGAGAAGTTAATAAAGCTAAGCGAATATTTCTGACGGGGAATTGGCTCCTCGGGTAGGATTCGAACCTACGACCTAGCGGTTAACAGCCGCCCGCTCTACCGTTGAGCTACCGAGGAATGACACATTCAGGGCCGATGCAATCGGTCCAAGCCAGAAGAAAACGAGATATTATAACATTGAGTGTGGACGGGGGCAAAAATATTAGGGGTGCATTAACTTGTCGTAAATCGCCTTGACCTGTTGCCTGGTCTCTTCCAGGGTGCCGTCATTATTGATTGTGAAGTCGGCAAATTTCATCTTTTCCCGGACGGGCACCTGAGATTTTATGCGGCTGCGGACGTCTTCTTCAGATAAGCCCCGGGCAATAAGCCTCTTAATCTGAGCTTCCTCGGAGGCATATACAACAATTATCTTTTCCACCAACAAGTACGCCAGTTCAGGCCCGACTTCCAGCAGCAGGGGTATATCCTTGATAATCAAGCCATTGGGATCGGCAACCTCTCTTTCCTCGACCAAGCGCTGGTCTTCCTTGAGAACTTCGGGATGCACAATAGAATCCAGCTTCTTAAGTTTTTCGAGGTTGGAGAAAACTATATCGGCCAGTTTTTGCCTGTTGAGCGTTTGGTCTGCATTGAGAATATCCCGGCCGAAATAATCGACTATGCCCTGCCAGGCTGCTTTGCCGGGTTTAACCACCTCGTGCGCCAGATGGTCGGCATCGATAACGAAGGCGCCCAGGTCGCCGAACATGCGCGCCACGGTGCTCTTGCCTGTGCCGATGGTCCCGGTAACCCCCGCAATTATCATGTCCTGACGCTATTTACCGAACCGGTAAATCTCCCCGCTTTCAACTCTGCGATGAATTCAGCTTCGCTATGGATATCATTCTCAAATATGGTAACACATTTCCCGAGCTCGTATTCAGCGTGGGCATCGCTGCCGCCCGAGACAGGCAGCTTTAATCTTTGAGCCAGTTTACAGGCAAAGTTGTTATTGGTCTCGATATTGCGGCCGTTAAAGCCTTCGAGCGCATCGACCTTGTCGAATACGGGCCTCTTCAATACCAGTTCGGCCGCGGCGTTAAAATCGGTCACGGTATTGGAAGGGAAACCACGGAAGGGATGGGCCGCGATCATGAAGCCACCAGCCTCCAGACACACTCTGCGCAAAGTTACGATATCGATAAGCGAGGGAAAGGTGCAGTTGAGGCCGAAGACCAGTATCTCCCCGCCCTCTTTAATCATATATTCGACCCCCCTGAAAACCGGGAAACTGTATTTTTCACTCAGCTTTAGAATGGCCTCTTTCCCCCAGGCCCTGTCGTGTTCGGTGAAGCATATGCCGTCCAGCCCCAATTCTATAGCAGTCTGGATCGCCTTCTCCGGGCCCATGGTGCTGTCAGGCGAGAACTCAGTGGTGTGTACGTGGAGGTCTATTTTCACGATTTTAACTTCCCGCGCTTACATCTTTCATGGATACTAATTAACATAGCCGGTTTTGCGCAGGCTACCTCAACCGGCTCACGAAGTGTAAATACTATCATTTGAGCGATTCAAATACAAACAGTCAATTGACTTTTAGGAAGCTATAAACTAACATTTTACGAGTTAACCCCTTGTTTTCGCGTGAGCCCTGGCAACCCTCATTTAAGCTACATATAAGGTCCAATACTGATAGGGAGGTTTTGTGATGCCGCAAGAAAAAGTCATCGTTACAGCCGCTCTAACGGGATCGGCTCATTATCCCAGCATGTCGCCCTATTTGCCGGTAACGCAGCAACAGATTATCGAGGACGGCCTCAGGGCGGCCGAGGCCGGAGCAGCTATAATACAGGTGCACGTCAGGAACCCCGAGAACGGTATGCCCCTGCCGGATATAGACCTTTTCAGGGAAGTGCTTACCGGGATCAAGGCCAAGAGCAACGTGGTGATATCTTTATCCACCAGCGGTGGGCTGGGGATCAGCACCGAGCAGAGGGCGGCGCCCATCACCAGTTTCAAACCGGAACTGGGGTCAATTAGCTTCGGCTCCATGAATTTTTCAGCCTTTCCGGTGGCGGAGAGGATTGAAACCTGGAAATATCCCTGGGAAAAACTGGCCATGCTGGCCACGGAAGACTATATTTTTCCCAATACCTTCAAAACACTGCGGGAGTTCCTGCATATATTCGCGGCTAACGAGACCAAGCCGGAACTGGAGATATACGACCTTGGCATGATAAACAACGCGGCCTTTATGATCGAACGCGGCCACCTGAAGACTCCCGTTCATCTCCAATTTCTTACGGGTGTTCTGGGGGGCGTACCGGCAACGGTCAACAGTTTGCTAAGCCTGTATAACGCATCACGCGAAGCACTGGGCGTCAGTCATTTCACGTGGTCCGGAATGGGCGCCGGCAGGAACCAGATGCCCCTCTGCTCCGTGGCGCTAGCCCTGGGCGGGAACGTCAGGGTTGGCCTGGAGGACAGCCTGTATCTCAGTAAAGGCGTGCTGGCTAAAAGCAGCGGCGAGCAGGTGGAAAAGATCATACGCATTATGCGGGAAATGAGCATCGAGCCGGCCACCCCAGGCGAAGCCCGGGCGTTGCTGGGGCTGAAAGGCATAGACAAGGTGAACTACTAAAAGAAATCAAATAGTTGTCCAGGAGAAGACCATGCCCGAATACAACGACCTGATCTATGAAGTCAAAGACCATATCGCCATTATTACGCTGAACAGGCCAAAGTCGCTGAATGCCTGGTATAAGGCCATGAACGACGAATTGAAACGCGTGGCCGAACACATTGATTGCGATCCAGGTGTGCGGGTGGCCGTCATCACCGGCGCCGGCGACAAATCGTTTTGCTCCGGCATAGATTTGAAGAAGATAACCGCAGGAGAGAATTTCATCACCGGACCCGATATCCGCGACTATTGCGACGGCATACGCAAGCTGCGCGATGTCTTTAGCATGTATGAAAGGCTGGCGGTTCCGGTCATCGCCGCCATTAACGGCTATTGCCTGGGAGGTGGACTGGAGCTGGCGCTGGCCTGCGACATCAGGCTGGCCGTGGAGTCGGCAGTATTCTCGCTGCCGGAAGTGCAGCTGGGCATAATCCCGGACCTGGGAGGATGCCAGCGGTTGCCCAGGGCCGTAGGCATCGGTATGGCCAAGGAGCTCATATATACAGGACGCCGCATCGATGCCGCCGAGGCACTGAGGATCGGCCTAATCCAGCATATTTATGCCAGAGATAAGTTGATGGACGAGGTGATGAAGATGGCGCGGGAGATTGCCGCCTATAATCCCGTAGTGGTGCAGGCTGCCAAGCGCGCCTGCAATGTGGCCATGTCTTATCCACTGGAAATAGGCCTGAGTTTCGAGACTACCACCTCTGCTTATACCATGAAAGACTCCCAGCCGGGGTCCGGCCCTTTCAGTATAAAGTAGTTTCCAATATAGAGTTCTCATAAAAAGCCGGTTTAAAATGCCTACCATAATAGCTGTTAACAGAAGCGATAAAAAAGGGACTTCCAAGCACCCTCTGGAGTGCGGACTATTGCAGGAAAAGGTCGGCCTGGTTAGCGATGCCCATGCGGGCGGGGAAGAGAAAAGGGAGATAAGCCTGCTGGCGATAGAGAGCATACGCAGGATGAACGCCGAAGGTTACGATTTCAAGCCCGGGGATTTCGCCGAGAACCTGACCACCAGCGGCATCGACCTGGTCTCGCTTCCCATCGGGACTCAATTGCGGGTCGGGGAAAAGGCGATATTGGAGATAACTCAAATAGGCAAGGAATGCCATGTGGGATGCGCCATATACAAGAAAGTTGGCAAATGCATAATGCCCGGGGAAGGGGTCTTTGCACGGGTCATTCGCAGCGGTGAAGTAAGGGCGGAAGACAAGATAAAAATCCTCTGATCAAACCACCTTTAAAATGTCATAAAATTTTGATATTTTGTGGGGGAATTTTGCGACTATTCTATCAACCACCCAGTATGTTGGAATAGATAGTAGGATATTTATCAGGAGTTGGCTGCCGAGCCAGGATTCGAACCTGGGCAAATGGATCCAAAGTCCATCGTGCTACCACTACACAACTCGGCAATGCGGTTTTAAGGTTATCATACAGCTTTTGCGGCGGTCAATCCACCATTTCTCAGAAAATTGAATATGACCTAAACCTTTAAATCATGCGGGCGTTTTACAGATATAAGAATAAATGAAAGGAGCCGGATGATGATGCAAATCAAGCTTACGCAGATCATCGACCAGGATAACAGGTTATGGATCCTATTCGGCGGAATGTTGCTCGACGTTTTATTGCTGATAGCCCTTATCGTCTACGCCGGCATACAATTAGCCGGCTGATATCCGCTCCCGGGTAAGAGTATCAAGGCCGCTGTTAGTGAACAGCGGCCTTTTTCTATTCTGGACTCGGGTCACAGAGCACGTTAACACGTCATTGCGAAGCCGATCGCAATCGGCTGAAGCAATCTTTTGTATTACAGTTGTAGTCTTCGAATCGAAGGATTGCCACGTCGCCTGCGGGCTCCTCGCAATGACGTGGTTTTGGGGATTGGCATTGAAACTGGTGCCGAAGGTCGGACTCGAACCGACACGAGAGTTGCCCCTCAACAGTTTTTGAGACTGCCGCGTCTACCATTCCGCCACTTCGGCCTGTCGGCAAACAAATGGTGCCGAGGCCCAGAATCGAACTGGGGACACGTAGATTTTCAGTCTACTGCTCTACCGACTGAGCTACCTCGGCGCGACCGATATTTTAGCTTTTAGACAACCTGAGTGTCAATTTTCAAAGCTTCGATTTTGAATGTAAAAAGCGGTGTATTCTCAGACTCCCGTATTAAACATTGAATTGACGCCTGATTGCCATTAAAATAGTTTCTGATTACTACTACAGGAAAACAATGATGAAGAAATTTTTTCCGTGCTATAAATGCGGAGTTAAAAACAGGATGGGCGATGAATCCTGCAGGAATTGCGGAGCGCCTTTTGAATATCACTGCCCGGACTGCGGCTCTCCCGTTAAAGCAGGCGAACCTGAGTGTACCAGTTGTGGCAATACTTTAACCTGGCCTTTTCAAGAGGAGCAGCAGCCGGGCCGGGAAGGGAAGCAGGCCGGAAGCCGGGAGGGGGAAAAGAGAGGCTCCTGGCTGGTTCCATTGTTGGGCTTAGTTTTGGTTATCGTTATTGTGGCGGTCGGCATATTTTTACTGATGAAATCACCTGAAAAACCCGCTATCCCAATTCCGGTGGACAATTCTTCGCAGCCGCCGGTCAGCCAACCCATAGTCGGGGATAATGTCCCTCCGCAAATAAGTGATATAGCCGTCGATAACACTTCCTATAATTCGGTTGAGATAAGCTGGGTCACGGATAAGCCGTCAACCAGCCAGGTGCTGTGGAATGCGAAGGGTGACTATGCGGCTGCAACCCCGGAAAAAGAAGCCCTGGTGACACAGCACACGGTAGACCTGGTAAATCTCAAGCCCAAGACCATATACTATTTCAAGGTAAGGTCCGTAGATCAAAGTCGTAATGAAGCGGTTTCAGAACAAAAACCTTTCGGCATCGGTATTGACCTGGGAACCACTCAGGTCGTTGTTTCGAGCTCCTCGATGTCAGTCGAGGAACTAACCGCCGGCACACAAACTTATATCAGGGGGGAAATTAAAAATACCGGCGACCTGCCCGTGCTGACTAAAGATATCGAGGTGCCGATCCTGGTTACCGTAGCGGGCAAGCCGAGAGGCGAGATCCTGGCGGCCTTAGATTCGAAAAACATAGATATGAACCCCGGCGATACTATAAAATTCGCGGCTACCGTTCCCAACGAAACCGACCCCAATTATAACGTCTCGGTCCGCATAAAGGGACAGTGATGGATGGAATTAGCCTCCCAGCCTGACCAGGGGAATACCCCCGGAACAAAGCGGGCAGTCTGCGGGCTTATAGGTCTGAGTAACAGATTTCAAGCAGCTGAAGAGCTGGAATCCAAGGTCTATTTTTTGATCGGAGCGGTCAACTAAAATCCCGATACCGACGATGAGTCCGCCGCATGACTTGACTGCATTGATCACCTCTGTTACCGAACCGCCTGTTGTCAGGATATCGTCTACCACCAGCACACGTTGTCCTTTTTCGATTGAAAGTCCGCGGCGAAAGACCCGAGTCGTCCCCTCTTTCTCTGCGAAAGCGCATCGTACCTTAAGCTGCCGGGCCGTCTCGAAAGCCAGTAATACGCCTCCCAGCGTGGGGCCGGCCACCACCTCAATACGATCATTTTTATAATGTTCAGCTATCAGCCCGCAAAGTTGCGAAGTATATCCGGGATATTGCAGGACCTTGAATTTCTCCCAGTAAACCGGGGAATGCAGGCCTGAAGTCAATAGGAAATGGCCCTCCATAAGGACCCCTGTATCTTTGAATATTTTCAATATCTTTTTTTTATTCATGGCTGTAGGCCCTCTTTAATCCCATCCTACTACGTTTTACTGCCTTTGACAGCATCCATGATCACCAGGATAAGCAGTATGCCGACGATCACCCCGAATACCGGGATCATCACGAAGCGTATATCAGGATAGTCTGCCGTCCAGTAGCGGAACCAGACCTTGCCGATGATATCATCGCGGGGCACCAGCCAGCCGGTATGTGAATCATTGCTGTTATTACGATTGTCTCCCAGTACAAAGTATTTTCCGGCAGGAATAACTTGCTCCGGATAGAAATATTTCGGCGGCTCCTTTATATACGGTTCGGTCAGGGCAGTGCCGTTGACGGTCACCT
>JBEKVW010000022.1:0-25279 GCA_049513695.1 Dehalococcoidia bacterium
TACGATTAAAGCAACATCCCTTGTTATACCGGGGTACTTGGAAACAGCCCGGTAAACCAGCTTTTTCGATGCCAGGGGAAGCAATTTGTCCACATCAAGCTCGAAAATGAAGGCAGCGTCCGTGATGTCGAAGTTTTCCCTAACCCTGGGGTGCACTTCTCCGATAATCCCCAGCTTCACTTTACCGGCCATAATATCGGCGCTTTTGGCCAAGTTCATCGTCGGATCTTCACCCGGAAGTAATTCAGCTTGAACTCCAAACCTGGCAAGCAGCGCTTCCACGATTCCCTTAACAAAATAGAAATCGACAGCCTTCCGTTTGGACTGCCAGTAGATGTCCGGTACGATACTGTCCACCAGTGCGCATAATATCTCGTTTTCCCGCGGCAAGTCCTTTTTACGCGGCAGATAAACCTTGCCGATCTCGAACAGCCGGATATTGCTTTCACGGCTGCGCTGATTATGAGCCTGCACAGAGAGGACGCCCATGCGCAGGCTTGTGCGCAAATATTCGAGCTCATGGCTCATGGGGTTAGCGATTTTAAGCGGCTCCGGGCCTATCAGATCAGATTGAGAGGATAGCTTTTTCAAAGTTTCTATATTGGTAAGCGGGTAAGTGATAATCTCCTGGAACCCGCCGGCTATCATGGCATTGCGCAGATCTTGCCTGAAGGCTACTATGGGCAGGCTTTCTCCTGACGGCAAGGATGAGCTAAGCATGGACGTCGGGATATTGTCGTAGCCGGTGACCCTTGCTACTTCTTCGACCAGGTCGGCAGTGCAATTGATATCGTTTCTCCACCACGGCCGTTCGACCTGGATAGCCCCGGACTCCAATTTGCAGTCCAGGCCAAGCGCTTCCATGCAGCCCTTGATTCCCTCCAGGCTTATATCTATGCCCAGTAAACGTTTCACATCGTGCTGTGTGATGGGAACCGGTTTCCGGTCTACCTGCCCCGGATAAGCATCTATCATTCCTTTTGCCACAGACCCCCCGCCCAATTGTGTAATCAATTGAGTGGCCCTTTTCAGCGCCATCGGTGCCAATCCCGGGTTCAATCCTTTTTCGAATCTGGCCGAGGCCTCGCTGCTCAGCTTCAGGGTCAACGCCCCGCGATGTATGGCAGCCTGGCTGAAATTAGCCGATTCTAGCAGGATGGAAGCAGTAAAATCCCGTACCTCGGAACTTAGGCCGCCCATAATTCCCGCTACAGCAACTGCCCGTTCGGCGTCTGCAATCAGCAGGATATCGCTGGAATACTTGCGTTCCATCTCGTCCAGCGTGTACATTACCTCGCCCTCGCCAGCACGCCTGACTATGATCTTCTGCCCCCTGATCTCTTTATAATCGAAGGAATGCAAAGGTTGGCCGAATTCCAGCATCACATAGTTTGTGACGTCCACGATGTTATTGATGGGACGCATACCGCAGGCCGCTAAACGGTCCTGCATCCATTTTGGAGATGGCCCGATCTTAATGCCGTCAACCACGGTAGCACAGTATCTGGGGCACATGTCGGGAGCTTTGATCTCCACCGACGCGTATGATTCAACTGTTTTACCTGATTCCGGATATGCCAGGTCCGGCATACGGAATTTGTTTCCTGTAATTGCAGCAACTTCGCGTGCCACGCCCATGATGGAAAGGCAGTCAGCCCGGTTGGGGGTGATATCGATATCAAAAACGGCGTCGCCCAGATAGGACGCCAGGGGTTTACCCAATTCATATTCGGAAGGCAATACCAGTATGCCCTCGTGGTTATCAGATATCCCGAGCTCTTTCTCTGAACAGATCATACCCTCTGAGACCACGCCGCGGATTTTGGCGGGTTTCAACTCTTCCGCGTTACCGGTATGGCCATCGATCAGCCGGGCGCCGATCAGGGCAAAGGCGATTTTATCGCCCACTATCAAGTTGGGTGCTCCACAGACTACCGTTTTTTCACCACCACCCAGGTCAACGGTCGCCAGCCTGAGACGGTCGGCATTGGGGTGCGGGTTTATAGCCAGTATTTTGCCGACTATGATATTATCCCAGCTTCCGCCTATTACCTGGATATCGGATACTTCGAGGCCTGCCAGCGTTAGCTTATCGGCAAGATCCCGAATAGGGATATCCATTTCGACGTAATCTTTGAGCCAGCTAAGCGGTACTTTCATCAGGCACCTTAAACTAAAATTGCTTTAAAAAGCGCAGGTCATTGGCATAGAACAACCTTATATCGTCAATGCCATATCGCAATATGGGAATACGTTCCACGCCCATCCCAAAGGCGAAACCTGAATACTCATCGGGATCGATCCCGCAGCCACGCAGTACTTCGGGGTGTATCATCCCGGCGCCCAATATCTCTATCCAGCCGGTATTGCTGCACAGCCGGCATCCTTTCCCGCCGCACATGAAGCAATCGATGGCTATTTCAACCCCCGGCTCCACGAAGGGGAAATAGTCGCAACGGAAGCGGCATTTCCTGTCCTGTCCGAAAAGACGGCGGGCAAATTCGAAGAGCGTGCCTTTTAAATCGGCCATGGTTATGTTTCTGTCCACAGCGAAGCCTTCCACCTGCGAAAACATCCATTCATGCGTAGCATCTGTGGCCTCATACCTGTAAACCCTGCCGGGGGCTACTACGCGCACGGGTGGTTTGACCTTTTCCATGGTGCGTATTTGAACAGGCGAAGTGTGGGTGCGCATAAGCATCGGCCTGGCACCGGTCTCGGTCTGGTAATCTACCCACAGCGTGGCGAAACCGTCCCTGGCCGGATGCTCGGCCGGCATATTCAGGGCCTCAAAATTATAGTATTCCCACTCTACTTCGGGCCCTTCCACGATCTGGAAGCCCATGCTCACGAAGATATCACAGATCTCTTTGATGGTCCTGGTTGTGGGATGCAGGCGGCCCAGTAGATAGGGCTCGCCCGGAAGGGTCACATCGATCTTGGCGCGCTCAAGCACCTGGTGTGCCGAATTTTGGATTTGCTCTTTTCGTTCTGCGCAGAGGCCTTCCAGGCTGGTTTTAATCTGGTTGGCCCGGGCTCCGAGGGCACGCCTCTCGTCGATGGGCACATCTCCGAGGGAGCGCAATATGTTGATCAGTTTGCTTTTGCGGCCAAGGTAACGGACTCGCCACAGCTCCAGCTCTTCGAGGCTGGTTATTTTTCGAAGTTCGGAGTTGGCTTGCGAGGCGAGTTCTTCAACTTGGTCCAACATCACAGGTACTAAAGGATTTTCAGCTCTTTAGCTTGTCAGCCGCCGTCTTGACCAGTGCCGAGAATTTAGCTGGGTCATTGACAGCGACATCGGCAAGCAGCTTGCGGTTAATATTTATATTTGCCTTGGTAAGGCCGTTGATGAACTGGCTGTAGGTCAGGCCGTCGGCCCGGGTTGCAGCGCTGATCCTGGCAATCCAGAGCCTGCGCATGTCCCCTTTGCGCTCTCTGCGGTGCCCGTAGGCATAGTCGAGGGCGTGCAGCATGGACTCATGAGCATTTTTGATGAGTGTGTGCCGGCTCCCCCTGTGTCCTTTGGTTAACTCAAGTACTTTCTTATGACGTCTGCGGCTAACAAATCCGCCTTTAACTCTGGGCAATTAAGTCCTCCTGGATACCTACTGGTAAGGTAATACTCTTTTGATGCGTTTCACGTCGGCCTTGTGCAGGGGAATAGTCTCGTCGAAAAGTCCCTTGGTCCTGGACGATTTATTGCGCCTGAAATGGCTTTTGCCCTGCTTGACCCGCATAATCTTGCCGGTCCCCGTGAAATGGAAGCGTTTCTTCGCCCCCTTATGTGTCTTTAATTTAGGCATTTATACCGTTTCCTTGACCTTTATTTCCTTAATTTCTTTATTCTCTTTATTGTCTTTGGCTTCGCCGGAACCTTCTTTAACCTGCATCTGCTTGGCGGAAATCGGCGATAGAATCAGGCTCATTATCCTTCCTTCGTGAATAGGCTGGCCATCCAGTTGGGCCTTGCCTTTCAGGCTGGCCGCCACCTTTTGCAGGAGCTTGACCCCCAGCTCGGGATGGACCATCTGCCTGCCGCGAAAGACTACCAATACCTTTACTTTGTCTCCGTCTTCTAAGAATTTCCTGGCTTTATTAACTTTTATATCAAGGTCATGGTCCTTAACCTGCGGCCTAATCCTGATTTCTTTCAGCAGGCCGGACTTCTGACCGCTGCGTACCTTTTTTTCCTTTTTTATCTGCTCGTATCTATATTTTCCATAATCCAGAATTCTGCATACGGGCGGTGTTGCTGCCGCTGCAACTTCAACCAGGTCCAATCCCTTTTCATTCGCCATTTGAAGCGCTTTCTCGGTAGGAACCACACCGATCTGTTCCCCGGCATCGCCTATCAATCTGACCTCTTTCGCCCGAATGCGATTATTGATATTCAGTTCTTTAAATATGTTCTTTCTATCCTCCTTTTAACCGTCATTAAAACTGGACGAACTAGAATATATCACATTTCATAGCTGTAAATCAAAGTTTATGGAGTTCCCTGGACTCAACCAGCGACTTCATGCGGCTCATAAAATCGGCGTAACTCAGCGATCCCAGATCCTCTCCGCTGCGTGAACGCACCGACACAGTACCCTTCTCGATCTCTTTATCACCTATCACGAGCATATAGGGTATCTTATTGAGCTGGGCCTCCCTGATCTTCAGGTTCATGCGTTCCGAGCGGTCATCGAGCTGCACACGGACATCCTTGGCCCTCATTTCTTCGAAAAGCTTGCGTGCGTAATCATTATGCCTGTCGGCTATGGGTATCAGGACGACCTGTACAGGCGCCAGCCATAGCGGGAAGGCCCCGGCATATTGCTCGGTAAGGCAGGCGAAGAACCTCTCCATGCTGCCCAGCACTGTGCGATGAATCATCACGACCTGGTGCTCCTGGCCGTCCTCGGCCACGTAATTTACATTAAAGCGGTCCGGAAGGTTGAAGTCCACCTGGATGGTCGGCCCCTGCCATAGCCTGCCGAGCGCATCCTTCAATTTAACGTCGATCTTGGGACCGTAAAAAACACCTTCACCGGGGTCGACATGATAGTCAATGTGGAGGTTTTCCAGCACATTGCGCAGAGCATCGGTCGCCATGTCCCATCTCTCAAGCTCTCCCGCATATTTGTCGGGTCGGGTGGACAGCATCATTTCATACTCATCAAAACCGAAGGTCTTCATCATAAACCGGGCGAGCTCAACTACGTCTGTTACCTCCGCTTCAATCTGGTCGGGCCGGCAGAAGATATGAGCATCATCCTGCGTGAAACCCCGTACCCTGGCCAGGCCGTGCAGCACGCCCGAGCGCTCATAGCGATAGACCGTGCCCAGCTCAGCGTAGCGCAGCGGCAACTGTCGATAGCTGCGCAGTTGCGTTTTGTACATAAGTATATGGAAAGGGCAGTTCATCGGCTTGACCACGTACTCTATCTCATCTATCTCCATCGGCGAGTACATGTTCTCCCGATAGAAATCCCAGTGCCCGCTGGTCTCCCAAAGATGAACCTTGGCAATATGAGGGGAATAGACGATATCGTAGCCGCGCCGCCTGTGTTCGGCCTTCCAGAAATCCTCAATGATCTGACGAACCGTGGCGCCCTTGGGATGCCAGTAGACCAGCCCGGGCCCGGCTTCTTCATGCAGGCTGAAAAGGTCCAGTTCCTTGCCCAGCTTTCGGTGGTCACGCTTGGCCGCTTCGGCAATGCGGGCAAGATACTCATCAAGCTCTTTCTGACTATTAAAAGCCACGCCATATATCCGCTGCAGCATAGGACGCTTCTCATCGCCACGCCAGTAGGCGCCAGCCACGCTAGTCAGCTTGAAGGCTCTGACATCTTTGCTGGATTTGACATGCGGGCCCCGGCAGAGGTCGGTGAACTTGCCCTGTGTATACAGCGAGACCTTATCCGCACCCAGGTCGTTTATCAACTCGATCTTATAAGGCTGCCCCGCAAAAAACTTAAGGGCATCCTTGCTGCTTACCTCTTTTCGCTCAAACTTCAGGCCGGCGGCAACTATCTCCTTCATTTTGGCCTCTATGGCCGGCAGGTCGTCCGTGGTGAGTGTCCTGGGCAAGTCGAAATCATAATAAAAGCCATCCTCGATAGCCGGCCCTATGCCGAACTTCACACCGGGAAAGAGGGCTTCCACCGCTTCGGCCATAATGTGGCTGGCCGAATGCCGCATGATTTCCAATTTATTTTCTTCTGGCATCTTAAATTCCTTTCTTATCCAAATAAAAACCCCACGCATTGTACTGCGGGAGTTCAACTGAAGTAAATACCTGAACGGATATAAAGAGCCGCAAACCCGAGGTGATTATATCAGCCCGCATACGGCTGCGCAAATATGTCCGCAGTCACCGTCATGTCAGTCTTTCAACAGCGCATCCAGGTTTACATGTTCGCTGACCATCTTAGCCATAAGATCGATTTCGGCTGTATTCTTACTTGTAATCAGCGGAGTCAAAGCTTCTATCTGCTTAGCCGCTTCATAGACCCCGAAGGGAACCAGCAGAACAGGAATCTTCCTCTCTTCAGCCTTGGCAAGGATATTTTGCGCAGGAAGGGTATTATTGGTAAGTATAACTGCCGTCGTGCAGCGGTCTTCAAAAGAAGCCAGAAGCATGTCAGCCCGGTCCCCGGTGGTTATCATAAGCTTATTCTCCCGGTGGAAACTTGGGTCTGAGTAAACAGAATCCACCGAAGCTGCTCCCACATATATATTGCTGATACGCCGGTTCAGCCACTCCTCACCCGCTACCACCCGTGCCAGCAGGTATTGGGCCAGGTATTCCATGGAAAAGAAGGTCAGCTCCTCTCTGTAAGGCAGCACTCCCAGGATGTCCACGCCGGCCTTCTGCATGATAGGTATATATACGGTTTTAAAATCCTCGATGTTGCGCACCTTATTGATGATTACGCCCCGGAAATCAATGTCTTTTAGGGCCAGGTATTTCTTAATAAAAATGACGTTATCTACAATGTAATTCTCATCTCCACCCACGACCAGTACCAGCCTGCCGTCCAGATAGAGCGCCAGCGAAAGCACATTCAGATAGAATGAAATGCCGTATTCAATATCCTTACCGCCTTCCACCAGCAGCAGGTCCTTTCCTTTTCCAACCTCCGCAGACATTTGCAGCACCCGGTTTTTCACTCCCTCCTCATCGTATTTGAACCTCAACTTAAGGTGCTCGAAGCCCACGGTCATGTCCTCAGGATCCTGTGTCAATCCGAAAATATTGGTCATCAGGGCCGCATCGTAGTCCCAGACCCGCTTTTTGCGGTAAACCAGCCTGTCGCCAAGCGGTTTAATATAACCGAAGGGTTGCCCGCAGGCCTTGGCCAGCCCGATTACAACGCTGGTCTTGCCGGCATTATAGTCCATAGACCCTACAATAATGCTTTTCATTGGATTGCCTCCTGCCCGGTAAGTAATATCCTGGCATCCACAGCCTTAAGTCCCTCACCATAGTCATAAGCTATCAGAGGGTTTATTTCGATATCCGAAATATCCTTGAACTTTTTTAAGCATGTACCCACCCTTAGTACGGCTTCAGCCAGGGCGTCAATATCCTTGCGCTTTTCACCCCTCACACCCATTAGCAGTGGATACGTCTTGATCTCGCTTATCATACGTCCGGCCTCCTTCACGTTCAGAGGAAACGCGCGAAAGCTTATATCTTTCATCACCTCAACATAGATGCCGCCCAGGCCGAACATTACGATCGGTCCGAACGACAAGTCGCGGCGGGCGCCCACTATCGTTTCCACGCCGGTTTTCACCTGCTCCGCCACCTCAATGCCATCGATCTGCGCATCCGGCTTGAAGCGGCGGCAATTCTGCGTTATAGCTTCGTAAGCAGTAGCCACCTCGTCCTTATTCTCTATATCGAGGGCTACACCGCCGACATCACTCTTATGAACGATATCCCGTGAGACCACCTTCATTACCACCGGATAGCCGGTGGTCTCAGCCAGCCTGATCGCCTCTTCCAGGTTGTGCGCTATCTGGCTTGTAGGGACGGCGATACCGATGGCGCGCATAATCCGCTGAGCCTCAAATGAAAAGAGGAAACGCCTATTATCAGCCCTGACGCCCTTTATCACATCTTCTACCGACTTCTCATCGATTTCTATTTCTATATGTTCCAGTTCCGGTGAATATTCCCTCTTCTGCCGGTAGTTGTAATAAATCGCCCCCAGACACGACGTAGCTTCAAGAATTTCGTTAAATATCGGTACACCTATTAACTGTAAACTATGGATACTATCTTCGACCTGCGCACCACCCACGAAGGAAAATACAATGGGCTTCTTGATCTTACCTGACAAAAACCTTTCTTCGGCCTGAACTGCAAATTTATCCGGTTCGAATACGCCTGACTCGCAACCCAGGCATAATATTGAATTCATATTTTCATTTTTGAGTGCGGCATCTATTGCATGGAAATAGTCATCTGCCGTGGCCTGTCCGGTGATATCTACGGGATTTTTCAGGGAGCCGAACTCAGGCACGAAGCTGCCAAAGGTCTTTTTCAGATCCGGCAAATTGTCATAGAGATTAATTCCGTATTTCTCACAGGCGTCCGCCGTCAGCACACCTATGCCTCCGCCGTTGGTGATTATGACGGAGCTCTCACCCTGTGGTTCGGGCGTGTTTGCCAGGAATTTGCACCAGTACAGCGCTTCCTGCAGGCCTTCGGCCCTGATAACACCGCATTGTTTGGCAATATCGTCAAATACCTTATCCTCGCCTGCCAGCGAACCTGTATGGGAAGCAGCAGCCATTGCCCCGCGCTTAGATCGGCCTGATTTCACCACGACAACCGGTTTAACCTTGGTGGCCTTCATAAGAACCTCGACCAGTTTCTCGCCGTGAGTTACTCCCTCTATGTACATCATTATTACCTTAGTATGGTTGTCCGCAATAAGGTATCCCAGTAAATCCTCTTCATCCATATCAGCCTTATTGCCCAGTGATACGATGGCAGAGAGGCCGATGTTTTCTACCTTTGTTTTACCAATCATAGCAACGCCCAGCGCCCCGCTTTGCGTCAGGATGGCAACATTCCCGGGCGTTATGCCGCCCGGGCCGAAGGTTGCGTTCATAGACGAGACGGACGAGTAAATTCCTATGATATTGGGGCCGAGTACGCGCGTTCCACGCTCACGCGCATAATCAATGATTTTTTTCTCCTCCTCGCTATTACCTATCTCTGAGAAGCCCGATGTGATTATGGCGACAAATTTAACGCCGTGGTCAACGCAGTCCTTTACCGCTTCAAATACTGCGACTGCCGGGATAATTATCACCGCCAGGTCTAAAGCTTCCGGGATATCGGTTACCTTCTTGTATGCCGGTAGACCCAGTATTGTTCCGCCGGAGGGATTGACCGGGTATATGTTACCTTTATAACCGCTTGAGGTGAGGTTACTGATCACGGTATGACCCAGCTTCCCTTCCCTGGAGGAAGCCCCCACAACCGCCACCGAGCGAGGTTCAAATAGAAATTTTATATCCTGCATCCAACCCTTTAGAGATTTTATATCTTTTTGACCCGAATAAAAAACCCCGGCTGTACTATTGCCAGCCTGGATTTAACACGAGAAGTCTAAATGTTAGTCTTGCACAGGCTGGACATTGCTTAATAGTATTCCGCCGTCGATAACGATCTCGGCTCCCGTCGTATAACTCGAGGCATCCGAAGCCAGATAGATAGCTGCGCCTGCAATCTCATCAGGATTGCCGATACGGCCCAGGGGCAGACACTTTTCGAGGGCCGCCCTTTGCTTTTTCGCCTCGTCGGGCGTTAGATTGAACCAGTGAGAATTCATCATCTTGGTATCGAAAGGTCCCGGCGCTATGGTGTTTACACGGATATGGCAGGAAGTAAGCTCAGCCGCGAAGGCATTGGTGATCATGCGCACGCCAGCCTTGGAAATGGAGTAAACGCTTACCCCGAACTCCGGCTTGAACCCGTCGATGGAGGCGATATTAATAATGCTACCTCCGCCCTGTTTTTTCATAATGTTGGCTACAGCCTGGCTGGTGAAATAAAGCCCTTTCAGGTTGAGGTTCATTATGGTCTCCCAAAGGCGCTCATCCGAGTCCAGAACACTTAGCATATTCGGGCTGGCCCCGGCATTGTTAACCAGTATATCGATTCTTCCGCCCAGCTTGTCCAAGGCGGTGTCGACCATTTTCTTTATCTCATCCATTTTGCCCAAGTGTGACTGGATGGGAAAAGCCACACCACCGAAGGACTTTATTTCGGCGGCAGTAGCTTCCAGATCATCTATCTTTCGGCTGGTGATAGCAACTTTGGCCCCGGCTTTGGCGAAGCCGACAGCGATAGCCTTGCCTATGCCACGGCCACCTCCGGTCACAATGGCGGTTTTGCCCTTGAGTGAAAATTTGGACAAATCAAACATATTGTACCTCCTAAATATATAGCGAATTAATTACAACAGGGCTGAAAACGAAAGAACTTCCCGAGGCAAGATAATAAGTCAATCCGGGTTGTTTTTTCAATATTCAGGATATTTTACGTTTTCTCATTGAAGGTAGCAACATGTTATAATGATTTTCGGATTCAGCGGATGAATGGCAAGAGGACGAAAATTTCACGCTTCATAGCCATCTTGCTAAAGGGTTTTACCTGCCGCCCAATATATAAGCGTTTTCAATGTCCGGGCCTACGATTGATGCCGGAATGTTAGCAATAACAGATTTTGATATACAAAACTTAGAAGGAGGACGAAGATGCAAGAATATCCATGGTTCAAGAGTTACGATCCGGATGTCCCGCATTCACTGAAACCCTATCCCGATATGACCGTGCTTGATCTGCTGGCCAAGCTGGTGAAAGAGAGGCCGGATGATGCGCTTTCCATCTACCAGGGCAGGGAAGTATCCCATCGCGAAGTAGAGGACCACAGCAATGCGCTGGCGCAGGCATTGATAGCCGCGGGCGTAAAAAGGGGAGACCGGGTTATCTGCCTGTTCCTGAATTGTCCGCAGAGCCATATAGCCTTTTTCGCCATTTGGAAGGTTGGAGGCATTGTGGTGCCGCTCAACCCCCTTTATACCCCATTCGAGCTAGAGCGTTCCATTAAAACCGTTGATGCCAAGGTGGCTATCATTCATTCCCTGTGGTATGCCGCAATCAAGGGCCTTCAGAAGAATACAAACCTGAAGACAGTCATTCCCACTGATATCGATACCTATGGCGTAAAGCCTCTCAAAACCGAGGGAGATTCGGCCAAGGTCGAGGAAGGCGATGTCTGGTGGAGCAGCCTGATTGAAAAATACAAAGGGTCTTCCCGCCCGGCTGTAACCGTTAAGAAAGAGGATACAGCCCTTATTCTTTTCAGCGGCGGCACAACTGGCGTGCCCAAGGGTGCTATGACCACCCATCATGCAATTATTATCACAGGCAATCAACATCTTACGTGGTATAAATCGGTCGTCACCGCCGGCTCCAGGGTCATGGGCGTTCTGCCGCTTTTCCACGCTTTCGGTGTCTATGTCGCCTTTGGATTTTGCCTGCTGCACCATACGCCCCAAGTACAGATCCTCAACCCGCGTGACATGAAGAATGTCGTTGAGACGATCAGGGACTTTAAGATCGTCAGCATAGCCGCCACACCCGCCATGTTTATCGGCATATTGAACTATCCCGACCGCAAGCCGGATGATATCCGTTCCCTAAAACTCGTCTCGTCCGGAGCGGCTCCACTTCTTACTGAGACCAAGCAGCAGCTTGAAAAACTCATCAGTGGCGTGGTGATCGAGGGCTTCGGCATGACCGAGACCGCCATCGCAGGAGCATGCACCCCGGTTAAAGGAAAGTGGAAGCAGGGCTCCACAGGCTGCCCGCTGCCTGACGTCATAATGCGCATTGTGGATATTGAGACCGGCGAGAAAGAGCTGAAGGCCGGAGAAAATGGAGAATTGATCATGCAGGCGCCTAACCTCATGACAGGCTACTGGAACCGCCCTGAGGAGACAGCCGAAGTATTGAGGAATGGGTGGCTCTATACGGGCGATGTGGGTTATCTTGACGATGATGGATATCTATTCCTGACGTCACGCAAAAAGGAGCTTATCAAAGTCGGTGGTTTCCAGGTATGGCCGCGTGAGGTAGAGGAAGTCATCGCTATGCATCCGGCTGTAGCCGAGGTGGCAGTTGCTGCCGTGCCCGATCCCAAACAGGGCGAGGCGGTCAAAGCCTGGGTGGTATTAAAAGAAGGAAAAGAGGTAACAGCCGAGGAGTTGCATAAGTTTACCCGGGAGAAGCTCACTGGCTATAAGGTCCCCAAACACATCGAGTTTCGCAAAGACCTACCCAAGACGCTGGTGGGCAAGGTGTTACGAAGGGTGCTCCAGGAGGAGGAACAAAACAAAACATCAGGAGCCAAGTAACTCATTATATTCAGCTAATACGTCCTCAATTAGGCTGACAATTTATAAATAGAGATGCCCATCCCTTTGAGATGGGCATCTCTATTTTAGTCACGTTGTTCGGCTACCGAAGAATGATCATTATCTGTTCCTCAGGTTAGTGCAAATGCATACCAACCGATCCATCTTTATAGGTCTGCGGCTAACAATACTCGGCTAGCGGGGTTGGTAACGATCCAGCCTCAACGTTTATTTAATAAATAAATGGTAAAAAGGCGGGAAGAAAGCTATAACCTGGACCCAGGCACTAACCATGAGTACCCAAAAAGCTGCTTTGAGAGACCAACCCTTCTTCACCTTGAGAGTAGCCAGCCATATTACCAGCGATGCAATGATGATGCCGACCAGGCTCAAGATCACAACGCCGCTGTATTGGCCCACGCTTGGTATGAACGTGATAGATTGTTTAAAACCGGCATTGGCTGCCTGCGCCAGGTCGAGTATCCACATCACCGTGAGTCCCACGGCAGACCCATACATAATGGCGATGAGAGAATTATAGTTACCGGCTGCTTTCGCCTGTTCGCTGATCTTCTTACTCAATAACCAGAACAGGCCGCCGATTACGATTACGGTTAAGACAGCAATCCCGATGACAAGGTTACCTCCGGCTTGAAATAGACTATCGCCAACCGCGAATTTTTCCAATGGGGCGATTTTGGCAATCAGGACAGCCAGGGTGGAGGTGATGAAAACCAGAACTGCCGATGTTATTGCCGTTATCAGTATTAAATTGAGAACGGTTTTATTCTTGTGCAGGGCCGGTCCCAATCGTAGTGCAATAAAAAAAGCAACTGCCAGCAGAAGCCATGGAGCAACGCCGCACAAATATTCCTTATATTCGAAAGCGATGCTATGCAGCCAGCTTGTCTGCGGACTGCCCAAAAGAAAATCGCGGGCGCCCCCGGCGGTCCGGTAAGCAACATAGGCTACAATTCCGGCAGTACTTACTGCCCCCACGAATAAGCTTTGTATTCCCAGTATGTATGAGAGCGGTTTGTGAAGGTTCTCAGGGCCATATTTGTTGTAAACCGGGATGATTACAAAAAGTGCCCCGAAGCCAAGGATGCAAAGTGTAGCCAATAATCCATGTAAATTCGATACCTGTTCTGCCAGAGGCAAACTCAGCAGTTTTTGGAAGAATTCCATCCAGTACCTCCCCTTCAACCGAACTATGAATTCAGTTGTTATTTTGTATATTTTATTATTAATTGCATAGAAATGAAAATGCCAGTTAAATTTGTAGGTGTGGCATAATTAAGGGAAACACTATGGAAATCAAGATCAAACGAGTTTATGAACAGCCGGAAACGCAGGATGGGACGCGTATCCTTGTGGACCGGCTGTGGCCCAGAGGCTTGAGCAAGGATAAGGCCAAAATCGACCTGTGGGTGAAAGACCTGGCCCCGAGCAACGAACTCAGAAAATGGTACGGCCATGAGCCGGCAAAATGGGAGGAGTTCCAAAAGAAGTACTTCGCTGAGATGGACGGACAGACAGCCGAGGTAAAGAAACTTGCATCGATAATACAAAAAGGCCGCGTAACCTTTTTATATAGCTCAAAGGAAGAGAAAATTAATAACGCCCAGGCGCTTAAACTTTACATGAAAAAATGATGGTCTAACAAAGCTAATAATTATTGGTAATAAAAAGGGGCTTCGAAGTAATTCGAAGCCCCTTTTAATACTCTTGGTAGCGGGGGCAGGATTTGAACCTGCGACCTTCGGGTTATGAGCCCGACGAGCTGCCACTGCTCCACCCCGCGGCATACTTAGTCAGCAATGACTTTATTGGAGTCTTGTGCTCATACTGTTGTAAGTCAAAGACCTCGACCATTAGTACAGCTCAGCTCAACGCATTACTGCGCTTACACCTGCTGCCTATCAAGCAAGTGGTCTACTTGCGGTCTTACCTAGTTAAACTAGTGGGAGATCTCATCTTGAGGTGGGCTTCACACTTAGATGCTTTCAGCGTTTATCCCTTCCGGACATGGCTACCCAGCACTGCCGCTGGCGCGACAACTGACACACCATAGGTCCGTCCCTCCCAATCCTCTCGTACTAGGGAGAGCTCCCCTCAAATCTCCAGCGCCCACAACGGATAGAGACCGACCTGTCTCACGACGGTCTGAACCCAGCTCGCGTGCCGCTTTAATGGGCGAACAGCCCAACCCTTGGGGCCTGCTTCAGTCCCAGGATGCGACGAGCCGACATCGAGGTGCCAAACCTTGCCGTCGATGTGAACTCTTGGGCAAGATAAGCCTGTTATCCCCGGGGTAGCTTTTATCCGTTAAGCCACGGCCCTTCCACGTGGAGCCGTAGGATCACTTTGCCCGACTTTCGTCCCTGCTCGACTTGTAGGTCTCGCAGTCAAGCCCCCTTATGCCAATACACTCAACGCACGATTTCCACCCGTGCTGAGGGGACCTTTGGGCGCCTCCGTTACCTTTTAGGAGGCAACCGCCCCAGTTAAACTACCCGCCTGGCACTGTCCCCACCATTTCGGCAGGTTAGAACCAAAACCAAACAAGAGTGGTATTTCACCGTTGGCTCCGCCGAGGCTGACGCCCCGACATCAACGCCTCCCACCTATCCTACACAAGCTCAGCTCGAGTCCAATACCAGGGTATAGTAAAGCTCCCGGGGTCTTTTTGTCCAGTTGCGGGTAGAGGGCATCTTCACCCCCATTTCAATTTCACCGAGTCTCACGTTGAGACAGTGCTCAAGTCGTTACACCTTTCGTGCGGGTCAGAACTTACCTGACAAGGGACTTCGCTACCTTAGGACCGTTATAGTTACGGCCGCCGTTCACCGGGGCTTCGGTTCAAAGCTTCGGGTTACCCCTGACCTCTTTCCTTAACCTTCCGGCACTGGGCAGGTATCAGCCCCTATACCTCAGCTTTCGCTTTGGCAGAGACCTGTGTTTATGTTATACAGTCGCTTGAGCCGGTTTCGTGCCCCCGCTTGCGCGGGCCCCCTTCTTCCGAAGTTACGAGGTCAATTTGCCGAGTTCCTTAACGTGAGTTCTCTCGAACACCTTGGGATACTTACCCCCGTCTACCAGTGGCGGATTGCGGTACGGTCACCGAGATATCTCGCAACGAGGATTTTCTGGACAGTGTGAACTCGGTTGAGTCAAATCAGGTTGCCCTTCATCTTCCCCTTCTCCTCAGCTTGACGTCGAGGTGGATTTTCCTGCCTCAACACGCCTAGAATCAGGAACGCACCATGTCCGATGGGCACGCTCAACCTATCCTACTGTGTCCCCCCTTTGCTGATAACGATATCCTGGTGGTGCAGGAATGTTGACCTGCTATCCATCGCCTACCCCCTTTGGGTTAAGCTTAGGGTCGACTAACCCTACGCGGATTAACCTTGCGTAGGAAACCTTAGACTTCCGGTGGACATGTTTTTCACATGCCTTTACGCTACTTATGCCTGCATACTCGCTTGTCATCGCTCCACCCCGGCTTACGCCAGAGCTTCACTGCTATAACAACGCTCCCCTACCATCGCTTGCGCGATCCATAGCTTCGGTGGCGAACTTGAGCCCCGTTAAATTATCGGCGCGACATCACTCGACCAGTGAGCTGTTACGCACTCTTTAAAGGGTGGCTGCTTCTGAGCCAACCTCCTGGCTGTTTTAGCGACATCACTTCCTTTACCACTTAGTTCGCACTTAGGGACCTTAGCTGATGATCTGGGCTGTTTCCCTCTCGACCACGCGGCTTATCCCGCGCGGTCTCACTCCCAGGATAAGACTGACGGCATTCGAAGTTTGATTGAGTTTGGTAACCTCACGGCCCCTAGCTCATTCAGAGCTCTACCTCCGTTAGTTATTTACCTGAGGCTGCACCTAAATGCATTTCGGGGAGAACAAGCTATCTCCGAGTTCGTTTGGCATTTCACCCCTACCCACAGCTCATCCCAAAGCTTTGCCACGCTTACGGGTTCGGGCCTCCACCCAAGTTTAGTTGGGTTTCACCCTGGCCATGGGTAGCTCACACGGTTTCGTGTCTGATCCATGCGACCAAATAGCCCTATTCAGACTCGCTTTCGCTTCGGCTCCGTAATTAAAATCACTTAACCAAGCCACATAAATCAACTCGCAGGCTCATTCTTCAATAGGCACGCCATCATCCGGATAAATCCAGACTCTGACTGCTTGTAAGCACAGGGTTTCAGGTACTATTTCACTCCCCTCAACGGGGTTCTTTTCACCTTTCCCTCACGGTACTGGTTCACTATCGGTCGTTAACAGTATTTAGCCTTGGAGCGTGGTCACCCCAGATTCCCACAGGATTTCTCGTGTCCCGTGGTACTTAAGAATGCAACCAGAGCTTTTTGACCTTTAATCTACGGGACTGTCACCCGCTATGGTGGCCCTTTCCAGGGACCTTTGACTAGGTAAAAAGTTTGTAACTCTGCGACAGCTCTTGAACGCCATCCGCTGCACCTTGCAACCCTTCGTCGGCATAGGTTTCAAGCCCACTAAGCCGGCGAAGTTTAGGCTGTTCCCCTTTCGTTCGCCACTACTCCGGGAATCTCATTCGATTTCTTTTCCTCAGGGTACTAAGATGTTTCAGTTCCCCTGGTATCCTCTCATATAGAGTATCTGGTGATTAAACCAGATGGGTTGCCCCATTAGGGAATCCCCGGCTTAAGATTGCTGGACATCTCACCGGGGCTTTTCGCAGTCATGCCGCGCCCGTCATCGGCTGTTAACGCCAAGGCATCCACCCTGTGCCCTTAGTATCTTTGACTTACAGCAGCATGAACACAAGACCTTGCGGCCTTTACGTCCTGCTGCACCGGCAACTAGAACACTAGACACCATTCATCATTACTAACTATTCTCTTTTTAAAGAGCAAAACGGCCTGGTGTACTCACCAAGCCGTCAGAGTATACACCAGAAAAATGCTTAAATCAACTATCGCTAATTTTTAGCATGCTTTATAAGTATAGGTATAGATAATATATTTGTCAACCAGCTTGCAATCATGAGAAAACAAGACTATTCCCACTCTATGGTGGAAGGCGGCTTGCTGGTTATGTCATATACCACACGGTTCACGCCCTGCACTTCGTTGACGATCCTGTTGGATATGGTCGCCAGCAGGGGATACGGTAGTCTGGCCCAGTCGGCTGTCATAGCGTCCTGGCTGGTAACCGCTCGTAACGCCACCAGGTAGCCATAGGTCCTGAAGTCGCCCATGACGCCCACGCTGTGCACATCGGTGAGGATGGCGAAGGTCTGCCACATTTCACGATATAGCTTGGCCTTTTTAATCTCGTTCATCACGATCCAGTCGGCGCCCCGCAGAATTTCGAGCTTATCCCTGGTAACATCCCCGATGATGCGGATAGCCAAACCGGGACCTGGAAAGGGTTGGCGCCAGACCATATCTTCGGGCAGCCCCAGCTCCAAACCGACTTTACGCACTTCATCTTTGAACAGGTATCTTAAGGGCTCGATCAGTGTGAGAGCCATCTTGGCCGGCAGGCCCCCCACATTGTGATGCGTTTTGATCTTGGAGGCCGCCTTGGTCTCGGGCGTGGCGCTCTCGATCACATCCGGGTATAGCGTGCCCTGCGTAAGAAAATCTATCTTGCCCAGTTTGGTGGCCTGCCGCTCAAAGACCCTGATAAATTCCTGGCCGATATGCTTCCTCTTCTGCTCAGGATCGGTCACACCTTTGAGTTTTTTCAGGAATTGGTCGGTGGCATCCACATAGACAACATTCATACGCAGGTTCTTGCGGAAGGTGTTGAGAGCCCTCTCCGGCTCCTCGCGCCTGAGCAGGCCGTTATTAACGAAAATACAGGTGAGCTGATCGCCGATAGCAGCATGCACCAGCTTGGCAGCTACGGCAGAGTCAACTCCGCCCGAGAGCGCACAGATCACCTTGCCCCTTCTCACCTGCTCCCTGATAGAGTTGATGCTCTCGTTTATAAAATTGCCGGGCGTCCATGTGCCCTTACAGCCGCACACCCTGTAGAGGAAGTTCTTGATGATGCTTATGCCTTCGGGTGTATGGGCCACCTCGGGGTGGAACTGCAGGCCGAAGGACTTGCGCCCGTCCGTAATCACGGCATTGGGAGAATTTTCGGTGTAGGCGGATGACTTGAATCCAGTGGGCATATCGATGACCTGGTCACCGTGGCTCATCCAGACAGAGAGGGATTCGGGCAAGCCCTTAAACAGCAGGGATTTTTCGTCTCTCACATGTAAAACGGCCGGACCGTATTCACGTTTGGTCCCGGGGGCAACCTTCCCGCCCAGTTGATGGGTAAGTAGCTGCATGCCGTAACAGATGCCGAGCACAGGCAGGTGGCTTTCATATACGCCCACGGGTGTCAGCGGGGCATTTTTCTCGTATACGCTGGCAGGACCGCCCGAGAGGATAAAGCCCCTGGGGTGTATGGCCATGATCTGTTTGAGAGGGGCATCATGCGGGAAAAGCTCGCAATATACATTACATTCCCTCACGCGGCGTGCGATCAGATGGCTGTACTGGGAGCCGAAATCGATGATGGCGATCGCTTCTTTTACGCCGTGGAAAACCTCTCCCGGCTTGGGCGCCGCCTGAACGCCCTGTAGTTCTTTGGCGATTTCAAGATAGGCGGAGACTTCGGCATCGTCTGTGGTTACTATACGGTGGCTGCCGGTCTCTTCTTTACCCTTTTTCATTTACAAAGTATATCACAGCCAGGAAGCGCATTCCAAGGTGAGCCATATTTAAAATATACCGCAATTTAAGGTACAATTTGTTGTAGAATCCGTCCGCAAAATATGGATAGTAAAGCAGCATTTAAAGCCCTATCTCTTGCCCTTCTAGACCAGGTCAATCAAGCCGTTGGTGTATTGCGGGGAGGTGGAATAGTTGCTTACCCCACCGACACTGTTTACGGCCTGGGGGCCGACGTATATAACGATGAGGCTGTTGCCAGGGTCTACCGGATCAAGGAACGGCCTTTAAGCCAGCCTTTGCCGGTACTGATAGCTGATATCAGCCAGGCAGGAATGCTGACAGGCGATCAAAGCAAACAGGCCCAATTATTAATGAAAAGGTACTGGCCCGGCGGCCTGACCATCATCTTCCATAAAAGCCCGGATTTCAATAGCCTGGTGCTGGCAGGCAGTAATAAAATAGGCATTCGCATACCCAACCATGATATCGCCAGGGCCATGATAGCAAAGCTGGGCAGGCCGATAGTAGGCACCAGCGCCAACCTGCATGAGAGGCCGGCGGCTATGACCGCTGCCGAAGTTAGGGATCAGTTGGGCAGCCGGGTGGACTTTATTCTGGACGGCGGAACGTGCCCGGGAGGCGGGGAATCGACCGTCATCGACCTGACCGTCGAGCCCCCCGCCATAGTGCGGCAGGGTATCATAGCAGAAGAGGAAATCCTGGCTCTAATAAAAACAGGGGGTAGTTAGATGATAGTAGCCCTTGGAAACGATCATCGCGGCATTGACCTCAAAAGTAAAATTGCTGACTTTCTCAAGGCGAACGGGCACACCGTGACAAATTTCGGCACCGACAGCAATGAATCAGTAGATTATCCCGATTTCGCCTCCCTTGTTGCACAGTCGATCATAACCGGCAAGGCGGAGCGCGGGATTTTGATTTGCGGCTCAGGCATAGGTATGTGCATTGCCGCCAATAAATACAAAGGTATCCGGGCTGCTATCTGCTGTAAGCCGGAGCTGGCTGTACGCGCCCGCCTTCACAACGATGTCAATGTGCTCTGCCTGGGCGCCGATTTTGTGACCGTGCCGGAGGCGCTCGAAATCGCAAAGTCATTTATTGAGACCGGCTTTGAGGGAGGAAGGCACCAGCGCCGTCTGGACAAAATATCGGGAATTGAGTGCAGTTTTCTTGACAATAAATAATTACCTATGATAGTTTACTACAATATTCCCTAAATCTAGCGGCCCATGCAAAATACAGGTTAAATAGAGTTGGCGGGGATTTCATCACATGAGAAGTGACAGCATCAAAAAAGGTATCGAGAGGGCTCCGCACCGTGCATTGTTAAGGGCGGTAGGAGTATGCAGCCGGGACTTCAGCAAACCTTTCATAGGCATTGTCAACAGCTTCAACGATATAGTCCCCGGTCATAAACATCTGGGTAAAATCTCCGATGCCGTTAAAGCAGGAGTACTGAGCGCCGGAGGATTCCCCTTCGAATTTAACACCATAGGCATTTGCGACGGCATCGCCATGAACCATCCGGGCATGAAGTTCAGCCTGCCCAGCCGCGAGCTCATAGCAGATTCTGTAGAGATCATGGTTGAGGCCCACCGTTTCGATGCCCTGGTGTTCATACCCAACTGCGATAAAGTCGTGCCCGGCATGCTGATGGCTGCCTTACGCCTGAACATCCCTTCGATATTCATCAGCGGCGGGCCCATGCTAGCCGGTCATTTGTATAAAAAGGGAGAATCACTGCCTGTTGACCTTATATCTGTCTTCACGGCCGTCGGCAGCGTTGCCCAGGGTACGATGACGGAGGCCGAGTTGGAAGAGATTGAGATAGCGGCCTGTCCCGGATGCGGCAGTTGCTCGGGCATGTATACTGCCAACACTATGAACTGCCTGACAGAGGCAATCGGTATGGCCCTGCCCGGCAACGGCACCATACCCGCGGTTGATTCAAGGCGAATTCACCTGGCCATGGAAGCCGGACAGCAAATCATAGCTGTGCTTGAAAAAGACCTGAAGCCCAGGGATATCATCACCCTGCAATCAATTGCCAATGCCTTTGCCGTTGATATGGCGCTGGGAGGCAGCACCAATTCCGTGCTGCATTTCAAAGCTATAGCCCATGAGGCCGGCATCAAATTTCCTCTGTCCTTGATAAACCAGTTGAGTGATAAAGTGCCCCATATAAGTAAGCTAAGCCCGTCCAGCGAAGTCCACATAGAAGACCTTGACCAGGCAGGCGGCATTCCGGCAGTCATGCACGAGATAAGCAAATTCCTGAACGGGAACGAAAAGACGGTGTTGTTGAAGCCCATATCCAGCTATTACCGCTCTGCCAGGGTGAAGGACCATGAGGTCATACGTCCTCTATCAAGGCCTTATTCTAAGACGGGCGGCATCAGCATATTGTTCGGCAACCTTGCCCCGGGCGGCGCCGTGGTCAAGAGCGGGGCGGTATCGCCCGAGATGATGAAGCATTCCGGCCCTGCCAGGGTATTTGAGAATGAAGAGGATGCCACCAGAGGTATTATGGCCAAGAAGATCAAGAAAGGCGATGTGGTGGTCATCCGCTATGAAGGCCCCAGGGGCGGACCCGGCATGCGGGAGATGTTGACCCCTACTTCGCTGCTAAGCGGGATGGGACTTGAAAGCCGTGTGGCGCTTATAACCGACGGCCGATTTTCCGGCGGCACCAGGGGCGCAGCTATCGGCCATGTGGTCCCTGAAGCTGCTGATCGCGGACCCATTGCAGCTGTTCAGAACGGTGATATTATTTCCATAGATATTCCGGCCAGGAAGATCAATATAAAGCTGAGCGATGCCGAGATCAAAAAACGTTTGAAAAAAGTGCCACCCTTTAAAACAAGCATTAGGAGCGGCTATCTCAAGCGCTATATAGAACAGGTCGGCCCGGCCAGTGAGGGAGCGGTATTCAAGGATTGAGGAGTGGACTGCACAAATGATAAAAACCGGCGCAGAAATATTATGTGAGTCTTTAATTAAGGAGGGCGTCGAGGTAATCTTCGGATTCCCCGGCGGTGTGCTGCTGCCTTTATACGATACCTTGCCCAGGTATCCTGAACTCAGGCATATATTGGTAAGGCATGAGCAGGGTGCCGCGCATGCAGCGGATGCCTATGCCAGGGTAACCGGCAAGATAGGTGTTTGCTTGGCTACTTCAGGCCCGGGAGCAACTAATCTCGTTACCGGCATAGCCAATGCCTATCTCGATTGCGTGCCGCTGCTGGCCATCACCGGACAGGTGCCGACTAATTTCATAGGGAAAGATGCGTTTCAGGAGATAGATATTACGGGTATCACCATCCCTATCACCAAGTTTAATCATCTGGTTACGGATGTAGAGGACCTGGCGATGCTGATAAAAGAGGCCATCTATGTGGCAAAGACCGGAAAACCGGGCCCCGTACTGCTGGATATACCCCGCGATGTATTCCTAGGCAATACTGAGTTCGTCTATCCCGACAAGATCGACCTGCCCGGCTTTAAACCGAAGCTCTTCGGCCATCCCTCTCAAATCAAGAAGGCCGCCGATCTGATTAACACGGCCGAGAGGCCGGTCATCATCGGGGGCCACGGAGTCAACATCTCTTCCGCCTATACTGAGTTAAAGGAATTGGCCGAGAAATCTCAGGTGCCGGTGGTCACCACCTTCCTGGGCATAGGCTGCTTCCCTGAATCCCATGTGCTCAGCTACGGCTGGCTGGGCATGCACGGCATGGGCTATGCCAATAAGGCCATTCACAACTCCGACCTGGTGATCGCCATCGGCATGAGGTTCGATGACCGGGCAACCGGGCTGGTAGCCTCTTTTGCTCCCCATGCCCAGATAGTCCATATAGACGTCGACCCTGCGGAAATCGGTAAAAACCTGCCCGCCGACGTCCCCATAGTCGGCGACGTTAAGAACGTGCTCCAGGTGCTCAATAAGCAAATCGTTAAGCGGGAACACATAGCCTGGCTGTCCCAGCTCGACGAATGGAGAGCCATGCACCCGGCAACTGAAATAAGAGACCATGAAAACGTTCTCCCGCAATACATCATAAGGCAAATACACGAGGCCACGCGGGGAGATGCGATAATAGTTACGGGCGTCGGCCAGGCGCAGATGTGGGCGGCACAGTATTTTTTCTATGATAAGCCCAATAGCTTCGTATCGTCCGGGGGCCTCGGAACCATGGGCTTCGAGTTACCTGGCGCCATTGGAGCCAAGGTCGGCGCTCCTAACGAAACTGTCTGGTGCATAGCCGGCGACGGCGGCTTCCAGATGACGGTCCAGGAATTAGCAACCATGGTCCAGGAGGACCTGGATATAAACATAGCCGTTTTCAATAACGGGTACCTGGGCATGGTACGGCAATGGCAGGAGCTCATTTACAACAAACGCTATTTCGGGACCCAGTTGTACAACCCGGACTTTGTTAAGATCGCGGAAGCATACGGCATTAAAGGTGTCCGTGTAAGTAAGAAAATCGATGTTCGCCCCGCCATCGAGAAATCGATGGCGCATAAAGGGCCTTTCCTGATAGAGTTTGTGGTTGAGCCCGAGGAAAACGTTTACCCGTTCGTACCCCCCGGAAAGATGCTGGTTGAATTCCTCGAGCTGCCCAAACCTGCAACCAGCTTAAAAAAATAGGGACTCATAAAATTTATAGGGAGCATTTATTTGATCAGGAAGCATATTCTAGTAGCGCTGGTACAGGACCGTCCCGGGGTGCTCAACCGCATTGCGAGCACCATCCGAAGGCGCAATTTCAATATCGACAGCATTGCCGTCGGCCGCATCGAGGTTCCTCATCTCTCGCGCATGACCATCGTGGTCGAAGGTGATGATGCCAAAGTTGAGCAGGTAAGAAAGCAGCTAGATAAAATAATCGAGGTTATCAGGATATCGGATATCTCCAGCGATAACCCTGTGGCACGCGAGATGGCCATGATTAAGGTAAAGGCTACACCTTCAACCCGCAGTGAGATCATCCAGATTACAGATATCTTCCGCGGTAACATAGTGGATGTATCCCCGGATTCGCTGATAATCGTGGTAACCGGTAACCAGGATAAAATAGAGACGATGATAGAGTTACTGCGTGGTTTCGGCATAAGGGAACTATCGAGGACCGGAACTATAGCCCTGCCCCGTGGAGGGGCTGGGCCGCTCACCATCGAAGAGGACAAGCCGCTACGGCATGCGGTAGAGCACGTTCCTTCTGAGGAAGAGAACCTCCCCAACTGGTAACTAACCCGGATTCTGCTGAATTCATTATAATATTAATTGTTTTTTTTCATTTAAGGAGGAGAATATGGCAAAAATTTATTACGAGAAAGACGCGGATCTGGCGTTATTAAAAAATAAGGTTATCGGCATCATAGGTTACGGCAGCCAGGGCCATGCGCATGCGCAGAACCTGCGGGACAGCGGTCTTAAGGTAATCGTGGCCGAAGCTAAGGGCACCGAGGGATACAAAGCCGCCAAGAAAGCCGGCTTCGATGTATCGGACGCCGCCGACGTGGCTAAAAGGGCCGATGTTATCATGATGCTGGTCCCAGACCAGCTGCAGGCCAAAGTCTATAAGGAGTCTATTGCAGACAATTTAACCAGGGGCAAGACATTGATGTTCGCCCATGGGTTCAACATACATTATGTTCAGATCGTACCGCCGGATTTCGTAGATGTAACCATGATCGCTCCTAAATGTCCTGGACACATGGTCAGACAGCTATTCGTTGAGAAAAACGGGCCCCCGGCCATCATTGCAGTCTATCAGAACGCCTCGGGCAAAGCCAAGGAGCAGGCGCTGGCTTACTCCAGGGGCATAGGCTGCGCCCGGGCAGGCGTCATAGAGACGACCTTCAAAGAGGAGACCGAGACTGATTTATTTGGAGAGCAGGCAGTGCTCTGCGGCGGCGTGACTTCACTTATCAAAGCTGGTTTTGAGACACTGGTGGAAGCGGGCTACCAGCCGGAGATCGCCTATTTCGAATGTCTGCACGAGCTCAAACTTATCGTCGACCTGATCTACAGGGGCGGTTTTAACTTTATGCGTTATTCGGTCAGCGATACTGCCGAGTATGGTGACTAT
>JBEKVW010000023.1:0-25269 GCA_049513695.1 Dehalococcoidia bacterium
GGGCATATAACCCCATGTAAACCAGTACGCATTTTCCATGCTAAGGCCGTTTTCAGGATATGTCTCGGGATCCTTTGACTGCCGGTTTCTATCACTGATACTCTTTATGTATGCCATACGAAAGAGCCAATCCGCTTAAACCGATCAAATGGTATAAGTACCTGGCCACAAAAAAGGGGCGGTTTGAAGCAGGGGCATTCCTGGTGGAAGGGTCCCGGGCCATCCAACAGATAATCAGCAGCAACCCGGATGAAATCTTGGAAATCCTATCCACCAAACCGCTGCCTGCTTTATACGGCAAGTATGCCCAGAGACTGGTTACGGAAAGCCAGTTACACTCTATCTGCTCTGCTAAGACACCCCAAGAGACCGTGGCTGTCGTACGCCTGCCCGTGGATTGCTATTCCGACCACCTGCCTGACAAACTCGGCGCTAAAATCCTGTTACTTGAAGATATTCAGGATCCCGGGAATGCAGGCACTCTCATACGTTCCGCTGCAGCCTTCGGTTTTTCCGGGGCCATCCTGACGGAAAAATGCGCCGATCACCTGTCTCCCAAGTGCGTCCAATCGACTGCCGGCACCGTGCTGTCTTTGTGGGTGCGCCGGACTTCCCATTACCTGGAGCTTGCAGAAGCCCTGAAACTCGGCGGATACGTCCTGGTAGCCACGGATATCGGCGGCGTAGAAGACAATTCAGTCCTTCAGCACAGGGATAAGCTGTTGCTGGCTATGGGCAATGAGGCGTCCGGGCTATCGGGAACATTGATGAAAGCAGCGGATCACATCCTGAGGATTCCCATAGCACAGGGCAAAGCAGAATCGCTGAATGTAGCAGCCTGCGGCGCGATCTGCATGTATCTAAGCACCCTGTAGACGCGCTTACTTTGACTGCAGACAAAAACTAAGGTACGCATCATAACCAATTACATTATTTCCCCTGTATCCCGATTAGTACTATCCTTTTCTTCTGTCCTTTACCTATGACCTAGCGTATCGCAAGTTCCAAAAATAGAACCGTAAGTCTAGCCAAAGTGAGCCAGTTGGCAGCAGACTTCTTTGTCGCATCTCCTATAAGATTAACCCATCGACAATGGATACATTTAAAGTGGCAAGCGGCACGATGTCCAGGGGAAGTAAGACGTATGCGGACGCACACTGAGAGGAAATTGAAAAACGTCCCTGGTTCGGTCCCGGCCGGCATATCCCGCGTAGAAAAACTTAAGGATAAGCTGTCACAGTCCGAAGAAAGATACCGCACCATACTTGAGCAGATGCAGGACTGCTACTACGAGGTGGACCTCGCCGGCAACTATACTTTCATCAGTGAATCCGCAGGCCATAGCCTCGGTTATTCACGCGAAGAGATGCTTGGTAAGAATTATCGCCTTACGGCGCTCGAAGAGGATACCGGAAGCATCTTCGCTGCCTTCAACGAGGTATACAGGACGGGAAAACCAAATAGAGGCTTCCCCCACAGGGTCCGTCACAAGAACGGCAGCATAACATTTGTAGAAGTGTCGGTTGATCTTAAAAGGAATGAGCAGGGAGAGGTTACCGGGTTCAAGTGCGTCAGCCGCGACATCAGCGGGCGCAGACAAATGGAGGAGGAACTGAGGGAGAGCGAGGAGATGTTCAGGACCTTACTCGAGAATGCCCCTGACGGCGTCTATATGAATGACCTTGAAGGCAATTTTCTCTACGGTAACCGCAAGTGCGAGGAAATAATAGGCTACCAGCGTGAAGAGCTAATCGGTAAAAACTTCCTGGAGTTAAATATCCTTCCTGAAAACAGCCTTGCCAGGGCTGCACAACTATTACAGGATAATATCAACGGCAAATCCACGGGTCCCGATGAGCTGGAACTCATCAGGAAGGACGGCCGCCATATACCTATAGAAATCAACACCAATGTCGTGCCGCGTAAAGGCCAGGTAGTCGTACTGGCCTTTGTCAGAGATATCAGTGAGCGCAAACAGGCAGAGGAGGCGCTGCGGGAGAGCGAGGCACATTACCGCCTGCTGGCGGAGCATACGACAGACACCGTATGGCTGATGGATAAGAACCTCCAGCCCACGTACCAGAGTCCCTCCGTGGAAAAGCTGCGCGGCTTAACGCGCCAGGAGATAATGGAAATGCCGTTGGAGCAGAGGCTCACGCCCGAGTCGCTCAAATTAGCATCTGAATTATTTTTTAAAGAGCTACCCAGGGTTGAGGCCGACCCTGGCTATAATCCTGTCCATACACTAGATCTTGAGTATTACTGCAAGGATGGCACTACCACATGGTCGGAAAATAAGTTCAGCATCATACGGGACAAGAACGGCAAGCTGGTTTCCATCCTGGGCGAAGGTAGGGACATAACCGACCGCAGGCGGGTGGAGAAGGCATTGATGAAGAGCGAGGAGAAATACCGCTTGCTCGCCGAGAATGCCAGAGACATCATCTGGACTATGGATATGAATTTTCAATTCACCTATATGAGCCCATCTGTTTTGCGGATCCGTGGCTACACCGTTGAAGAAGTTATGACCCAGTCTCTGCAGGAGATCTTTACCCCCTCCTCCCTTGAGATTGCGTTGAAAGCAATTGAGGAAGAATTAGCCTTAGAAAGCATGGAGCCAAAGGACCTGTCCAGGACGCGGACGCTGGAACTTGAACATATCTGCAAAGATGGCTCTACAGTCTGGGTTGAAATCAATACTTCTTTCCTGCGAGATACGGATGACCAACCTATCGGTATTCTGGGGGTGTCACGGGACATCACCGAGCGCAAGCTGGCTGAAGAAAAACTTGCGAAAAGCTACACATCTTTGAAGAAAACTCTGAATGACGCTATCGATACCATGGTCAAAATCGTGGAAATGAGAGATCCCTACACTGCAGGCCATCAGCGTAAAGTGGCCGACCTGGCAGCTGCCATAGCCAAAGAAATGAAGTTTGAAGATACTGAAATCGAGCAGGTCAAGATGGCGGCAATAATTCACGATATCGGGAAAATATATGTGCCGTCGGACATCCTCAATAAACCTGGTAAGCTTTCAGAAATTGAAATTCAGCTGATAAAAAGCCATTCCCAATACGGCCACGATATTGTCATGGGCATGAATTGCCCTTGTTCTGTTGCGCAAGCCATTTTGCAGCACCATGAAAGGTTGGACGGTTCAGGGTATCCCAACCGGCTAAAGGGTGAAGATACGATATTAGAAGCCAAAATACTGGCAGTTGCAGATGTGGTTGAAGCTATAGCTTCACACCGTCCCTATAGGCCGGCTCGGGGTGTACATGTGGCAATGGAGGAAATATCAAAGAATAAGGGCAAGTTATATGATCCCGACGTAGTGGATGCCTGCCTGAAGCTTTTTACTAGCGGGAAGTTTGAGTTTAAACCCGTTTAAATCTGTTACAACACCGATTTATTTCATCAATATGGACTAATGGGTCATTGACATTGCACCTTCCGGGCCTTTTGCAGTGCTTAGTACCCCCGTATCATGTTAATAAATCGAAATAAAATTGCGTGGTGATCGAATGAAAGCATTGAAGAATCTGTTAAAAGGCCAGCAGGTATGACCGGCCTCGAGACCGCCATTATTTTAATAGCCTTTGTGACTGTGGCGGCAGTATTCGGCTATGCAGTGTTGAGTGCAGGCCTCTACTCGGCAGAGAGAGGCAAAGAAACCGTTTATGCCGGCCTGAACGAAGCCAAGAGCAACATGGAGCTTTCGGGCTCGGTCATAGGCATAGGAGATAACGTAACTTACTACCCCATCAACATGCTTGGCATCATCAAGTTCACGGTTAAGAACGCCATAGCCGGCAACCCCATCGACATGACGCCCAATGTTGACAGTACCTTACACCAGAATAAATGCGTCATCAGCCTGAAGACCAAGATTGACTATATCAATAACGTGCAATGGACCTTTGTCCCTGTCGGCACTGACAATGGCAACAACCTGCTGGAAACCGGCGAACAGTTTGAGATCACCATTGATATCAACGATCTCACCCCTTCCGGCGGCGCCCTGACTATTCCTACAGGTCTTATACAGGCCAATGATACATTCACCCTGGAGGTTAAGCCGGCGCTGGGCTCCACCATCACCGTCCAGAGACAGATGCCTCCGGCCATCGAACCGGTGATGGACCTGCACTAAGGCAGAGCCTTTTACCTCGCCTTCGGCCTGACAAAGCAGGCTACCTCCCGGCAGCCTGTCAGGCATTCGTTGAGACCCCAAATGCCGGAATGATTCGGCCTAAAAGTTTATGCTAAAAGCTTTGGGACATCCCTCAGAATGGCTTCCGTTTCCCTGACAATTTCCTGAACCATATCGTTGACCTTGGGCATATCTTTAATTCGCTGGGCCACTTCACCGGCAGCCATGAGCGCTTTTTCTTTATTTCCTTCGAAGACAGCTTTTATTGATTCAATCTCATAGTTAATCAAGGACATGTCCATTGTGGCGTAATCATCGGGGATACCGAGGAAAACTCCGGGCGATTTCTGGAGAGTATTTTTGGCATGCTCACTGCTGCGGGGTGTTTTCAACCACCGGGCGGGCCCGACAAAGCCGCGCGCCACGAGGGTTGCCCTATCCCCTGCGGCTACCACCCCCTCCTTCCAAATCTGATGGAAATCACTCTCCTGTGTTGCCAGAAAGCGGGTCCCCATCTGTGCGCCGTCTGCCCCCATGACCAGTGCGGCCGCCAGCGTCTTGCCGTCGCAGAACCCACCGGCGCCGACAACCAGAGTCTCCTTATCGGACACCGTCTCCACCACGGCCGGCAGCAGAATCATTGAGTGGACCGGCTCCCACGAGGTATGGAAACCGCCTTCATGGCCGGAAGCCACTATCACGTCGACACCGGCTTTCTTACAGCGCAAAGCTCCCTTAACAGATGGGACAACGTGCATCCATGTAAACCCTGCTCCCTTTATTTTTTCTTTCCAGCCCAGAGGGTCGCCGGCGGACGTAAAGATCACTTTGAAATGCTTCTTCATATCAGGGTTCTCTTCGCGGACTTTGATGGCCCTGTCAATCATGATGTGAGAATATGGGAGAACCTCCGCTGATACCATCACGTTGATGCCGAAAATGCCGCCTTTATCTTTGACCAGCCTGTATGTGCGTTTCAGCACTTTTTCCAGTACCGTAGCCATATCGTCTTCCATGGTAGCCTCTGCGGTTTCCACAAAAGCTTTGTAAATCCACGGCTGATCACTTTTGTTAAAAACGCCGCTTGTAGAAAGCAGTCCGAGTACGCCCGCGTTTGCTGAAGCGACACAAAGATTATTGTTGCTGAAGGGGCCCATCCCGGCCTGTATAATGGGATATTTGATTCCAACCAGGTCGCACAATCTTGATTTAATCATAGAAGCTCCTCTCTATATTTTTGTTGTTATCTTGCAGGTAAGAACCGCTTTTTTCGAGGCTGTTTTGTAGCTAAATCGTTTTTGTTTGTCGGAATAATTGCCCGGTATACAAAACACATTATACAGTTTTTGAGGCCCCATCCGCATGCCTATTCTATATACATCACCAAATCCCAATTCCCGAGCATATAGCCTTGCCCTTTCAAGTATGGTATCCTTCATGCATTCAAGGAAGATCCTGAAAAAAATCCTGTATTAAGAGGTGCTGAAATGATTGCAATTGCCGTACTTGAGCTGCTGACAGCCGTCGGGTTAATACTTTTCTGGATAGGCTTTTTTACCATAGGCCTTGCTCCGAAAAATCCTCCGCAAGGCTATCTGGAGTATGAGCACTCCTTCCCGCTTCCGGATGGATTGCTGGCCATACTGCTGCTGGTGGCAGGCATACTGCTATTGTTAAATAATACGTGGGGCAGCCATCTGTCGCTGATAGCCGCCGGCGCACTGATATTTTTGGGGGTGTTGGACTTCAGCTTCAATATCCAGAACGGCATATATAAGATCTCCAAGAGCGACCTGATATTAAACGCTTTTCTCAACGTCTGGTGTGTCGGCTTTGGCGTAGCTATTGCTATAGTAATAGTCTGAAAACCTGTGGCGTAAAGGCCAGATTATTGCAGTCCCGGTTTTATTTGCGCCGGTGCGTCCCGGCCGTGAGAGATTAACTATGAAGATCGCCATCATCGCCCCGCCCTATCCGCTCGAAGAAGCCCCGTCTCCGCCATTGGGGGTCACATATGTCGCTGCTGCCTGTGAGCAGGCCGGCTGCGAGGTCAGGATATTCGACTATATCGTGCGCCGTTACACGAAGGAAAAGCTCGCAGCCGAACTGGACGAATTCGCACCGGATGTGGTAGGCGCCACCTCGGTAACGATGAACTTCAAAGGCGCTGCAGCCATCATTCAGGATGCCAAGCGCCACAACCCCGCTATCATCACCATGATGGGCGGGCCGCATGTCTCATACGATTGGGCCAATACCCTGAAAAATTACCCCGAAATCGACCTAATCGTTGTGGGCGAAGGCGAAGAGACCCTGCGTGAACTCCTGCCCGTCATCCACGACCGGGTGGCATGGGATACGGTCAAGGGGATTGCCCTCCGCAAGGATGGACAGGCATATTTCACCGGCGTGCGTGCTTTTATCGAGGACCTCGATACACTGCCGGTACCGGCGCGCCACCTGCTGCCCATATCCCGTTACCTGGCCCTGGGCTTTCCGGTCAGCATCATCACATCGCGAGGCTGCCCGAACCAGTGCATCTTCTGCCTGGGCCGGCGCATGGTGGGCCAAAAGGTCCGCTACCGCACCCCGCGGCTTATCGTGGATGAGATCGAGGACATCATCTCCTACGGGTTCACGCGTATCAACGTTGCGGACGACCTCTTCACCTCCGACAAGGGCCGTGTGCGGGCCTTCTGCGATGAGCTCCAACGCCGCGGCATCAAGATTACCTGGAGCGCCTTCGCCCGTGTGAACACGGTGGATGCCGGGATACTTGCCGTTATGCGTGAGGCGGGCTGCGACACCGTGAGCTTCGGGATCGAGTCTGGCAACGCTGAGATGCTCAAGCGCGTGAAAAAGGGAATCACCATGGAACAGGCTGTCAAAGCAGTGCAAGCCTGCAAGGAAAGCGGCGTCAACGCACTTGCCTCGTTCATGATCGGCCTGCCCGGCGAGAGCCCGCAGACCATAGCTGATACCTGGACCTTTGCCGAAGGACTCGGCATCGACTATGGCTTTCACCTCCTGGCGCCGTTTCCCGGGACCACCGTGAGGGAGGAGCAGGAAAAATACGACATCGAGATCCTCACAGACAATTGGGACCTGTACGATGCCAATGTCCCCATCGTACGAACTTCCCGGATGAGTGAAACCTATGTCGCCAATTTCATGGGGGCGTATGAAGCCCGGCAGCGTGATCGTTGGGACCATAAAGTCAAAAGGTGCGAAGAAGGACTATGCACTGATTGGGAAGGCCTGCACGTAGCCGGCCACAACCGCATGCACCTGGTCTTCAAACTTCTGAGCACCGATCTCATCGAGCGTTATGGCGTTTTTAACAATGGCGATTTCGGGGTGCAGATCCTGGCCGAACGGATTTCACAGCAGACCGGTGCACAGCCAAAACTCGTACAAAACACCCTGCAGCAGCTCAGCGATGCCGGTTATATCAAGCCCCTGACCGGTGCCACAACCACACGCTGGTACTGGACCCATAACAACCGTTCGGACGCGGAATATTGAGCTTCACCTGGCTTCCCTGGCCAGTTCGCGTTTGGCCCAGTCAGCAAAATAGGGAGATTAGCAAAGAATCACAGGGTACCTTCCCCAGAACCATCGAGAGGCAATTGCCTCCGGCTATCGAACCGGTGATGGACCTGCACTAAGGCGCCTGGAAACGTTAATAAGGGGAGAAAAAATTAAGACCAGGCCTTATACATTATTCTCCCAATTCTACCCTTAATAGCCATGCCTTTTTAACCATTGCCCTATCCACATGCCCAATCCAGCGCATACTTTACTCCTTCCTCAGATCCCTCATAAATCAACGGCATATTTCACCCAAAAAACCAGTTATGAAATTACCCTGACCGGATATGGGCACTACCAGCTAGACCAATGTTAACAATATGAGCGTTCTTAATATCGGCATTTCCTATTTATTGACCGCCGTTCTCGAACCCCAATCATACCCAGCCACTTTCCCATCACCAGTCAACCACCCAAAAGAGACTAGTTTTTGAGCCTGATATGCCAGTCTGGCATCTCCTACCTTCAAACTGCTGGGAACTTGGAAGCACACTATTTTTTTCTCAGTTTGGTTTGCAGGGACGTTAAGAAGCGGCAGCCTATCCTGCTTTAACAACTCCGGTATCCAATAATACTTATCCCCAACCACGATATTCCAGTGGTCGTAACCGCTAATATCTGGTAGCTCATATGCCCTGTTGGTGAAAGTGATGTCTACGACCCAGAAAGTCTCATCACCAGGAGGGTTGTAGATTGACCCCTGTTCTGATAGAAACCCGGCTATGATAACACGCCCACTGATGTCCGCCGGGTATTGCTCGTTTGGGATATCCGTCGGAACGGGTGATTGACAACTTAAAGTCAAGGCCAGGAAAAGAAAACCCAAAACAGCTATTCGCATGAGATGTTTCATGTGCGTGTAATAGAATTTGAGTGAAAGTATTATAACATAATTGGATATACAGCCTAACCGATATTAACCTCGAAGGCTGATAACGGGTATGCCGGTTGAAAAGTTAGAAAAAATGCGAACGTGTGGAATGGAAGAATGTTTCCGGTAGAATTTGCAGTTGGGAAGCTTAATCAGGTTTATTATTAGAACATTGCCATAGTAATACGGATACGATAGAATATTAGTGATGCCGTGAGGTAGTAAAGTGCAACAAACATTCCAGTTTGCCGAGGCCGTGCGCAATCCGGGGCTGTACTGGCTGCCGCTGAACGAACCACCGCCCATTACGTGAGGTGTTCATGGACACACCACTCAGGGTACTGATAATAGAACATTCGGATAGAGACGTGGCGCTGGAGATGCAGGCGCTGGAATCGGCGGGCTACCGGGTCACCTATACCGTAGCAGTCAACACCGCTGAGATGAAAGTGGCCCTGGCCGAGCAGGCTTTTGATATAGTCATCACTGACCATGACCTGCCGCAATTTGATGCGCACCAGGCCCTGGCCGTGCTTAAGCAAAGCGGCCTGGATATCCCCTTTATCATCGTCTCAGCCCCCATTGGTGAAGAAACCGTCGTGGCATTAATGAAGGCCGGAGCGTATGACTACGTGATGAAGGACAGGCTGTCGCGCCTGACGTCTGCCGTAGAACAGGCACTTCAGAATTCGGAGGACCGGCGCAGGCGCAGTCAGGCCGAAGCGGCGCTACGGGACAGAGAGGAGAAATATAGTGACCTCATTAATAACGCCAGCGAAGCCATCTTTGTAGCCCAGGAGGGTAAAGTCGTTTTTCTCAATCCTTCCACGTCGAATATTACCGGCTATTCCTCTGCGGAAATCATGGAAAGGCATTTTATCGATTTCATCCACGCAGATGACAGGGAGATGGTTGCTGATCGGCATATGAGACGGTTAAAGGGAGAGGCAATCCCTCACAGTTATGATTTCAGGGTCGTTCAGAAAAATGGCGCTATCAAATGGGCGAGACTCAGTGCGGTTCTAATAACCTGGGAGGGCAAACGGGCAACCCTTAATTTCTTAGAAGATGTCACAGAACGCAAGTTATCTGAAGAAGAACTTGGAAAAAGCTACGAAACTTTGAAGAAAACCTTGAATGACGCCATCAATACCATTGCCAAGATTGTGGAAATGAGAGACCCTTATACTGCAGGCCATCAGCAGAAAGTGGCCGACCTGGCAATTGCCATAGCCGGAGAAATGAAACTGGAAGGTACTCGAATTGATCAGCTCAGGATGGCGGCAGTCATCCATGATATCGGTAAAATATTTGTTCCTGCTGATATACTCAGCAAACCTGGAAAACTTTCCGACATGGAATTTAGATTGGTAAAAACCCATCCCCAGCATGGCTATGATATTGTGAAAGGTATAGATTTCCCCTGTGCGATTGCCCAATCTATTTTACAACACCATGAACGATTGGACGGTTCGGGCTATCCCAACAGCCTCAGAGGCGAGGAAATATGCCTGGAAGCGAAGATTTTGTCCGTGTCTGATGTGGTTGAAGCCATGGGTTCTCACCGTCCCTACAGACCGTCGTTTGGTATAGATAAAGCGCTGGAGGAAATATCACAGAATAAAGGCAAACTATACGACCCTGATGTAGTGGATGCCTGCCTGAAGCTCTTCACTAGCGATAAGTTCGAGTTTAAACCTGTTTGATACCCGCCGGCTGCACTAGCTGCCACATGCCCGTTAGACACGTCATCAAATCCCCATGCTTGAGTATATCGCCTTGCGATTTCAAGTATGGTATGCTTCAAGTATTCAAGGGAGCTTCTGAAAAACCAAGGGGCATGCGATGGTAAGAAAATCGGAGAGATTTCCCGGCGTGGAATGGATTGGCGAAACCGGCATTTTTATCAAGATAGACGATAAGAAGTGCACGGGCTGCGGCAACTGTTTAAGAGTCTGCCTGGGCCGCTGTTTCGAGGTTGAGAATAAGCTGGCCAGGATAAAAAGCCTCGACGAGTGCATGGAATGTGCTGCATGCTGGTATGTCTGCGCCGATGGGGCCATAGACTTTGCCTGGCCGCCGGGCGGCACGGGGTACAGGAGCGACTGGGGTTAATATGCAGCAGGAATACGATGTGGTCGTGGTGGGAGCCGGGTTTGCCGGTCCGGTTGCAGCCAAAAAGTGCGCTGAAGCCGGCCTGAAAACGCTCATGCTGGAAAGGTCGGAGACCCCCGGGGAAAAAGTCATTTCAGGGTTGACCATCCCCATTTATGGCTTCCTGTTCGGCCCCGCCTTTATCAGGGACGGCAACCCGCCCATCGAGAGGCCGGTGGACGGGATTAAAAACTATGTTATTTACGATATTAAGGCCGGGGATATCGACACCGTTGAACTCAGGATTCCCAGGCCGATTTCGCCCATATTGGCCTTTGGCTACAATGCCTACTGCAAACCCTTCATCTCCTGGGAGGTGGAAAAAGCCCTTGAAGCCGGGGCCGAGCTAAGGACCTCCACCACTGCCGTGGACGTCATCAAAGAGGACGGCCGCATTAAAGGCATCGTAACGGACAGGGGCGACCAAATAAGGGCGAGGGTTGTGATAAATTGCGAGGGGTCGCAGGGCATCCTGGCGGTCAAGGCCGGGATAAGGGAGAAATATCCCCCGCAAGCGATTTCACTGGCGGACACCTATGACTACGAATGTCCCAGGGAGGTTATCGACAGGGTCTTTGGCCACACTCTGCGCTTCTGCTGGGGGTTCGATGAGCAGATGATAGCTCCCCCTCTGGGCCATGGCAACGGGCTGATGAGCTGGCCGTACAGGAACAGCATCCACTGGATGCAGGACCAATGCCTGGCGCTCGACGGGGGCCAGGTGCCCAACCTGCGAAAGCTATTCGACGAATATCACGGGAATATCACCGCGCAGCTCCCCTGGTGGAGGGATGAGATCGCCCCCAGCGCTAAATTAAGGGCCCGCATATGGGAGGGGTTCGAGATATTCGTCGGGCTGGACGACAGGTTGCGTAACATGCCCAACTATACGGACGGCATGATACTGGTGGGAGACGCAGCCGGGCTGGAGAGCACGGGGCTGTGTGACGGCGTGCCCGCCGCCTGGTTCTCGGCCGATATAGCCGCCGATACAGCCATAGAGTCCATCAAGGCCGGCGACACTTCCGCCGGGTTCTTGAAGAGATATGACCAGAGGATAAAAGCCCACCCCATCATCCAGTGGACGATCACCTGCCGCGGCAGGTGGGACCTGCGCAAAGCCCAGGAGAGCCACGATCGCAAAGAACTGAGGGCCAGGGTCGACCACCAGTTTGGCCCCGGCCTTTTAACCCACCTGGGCACTCCCCTGACCCAAAGCATCCTCGAGTCGTTGAGGAAGGACCCCACGGTGATAACCAAATGGATAAGGATGTTCCTGAGGTATTACTACAACTGGGAGAATGAAGACTCAATCCGGGAAAACCTCTCGGGCCGGCGAAAAAAAAGAGGTGCCCTTGGAACAACCCTTATGCTTTCCGATGCTTTGGGTAAACTGCTCAGCCCCTTGACCAGGGCCATAGCCTGGTTGCTGGAGCCACTGGCCGGAGCCATTAATCCCTCGACCAAAGCACTCCACCCTTTGATTGAGCTTATATTACGCGCCTCAATCAAAATGGAGCCTGTTTTCAAGCCGCTAACAACATGGATGGCCGGTCGTGTTAAGCAGGCTGATCCCTCAATATTTGACGCCTCAAAGTAAAATCATTCAATTAAAAGTTGTTTCCACCGTTTGACTAGCAATCAAACGCTCTATTTACACTACTACAGGACAAAAACGACATAATTGGCTTGACAAGGTTCAGATTGCGACACATCAATTACTCGGCAAGGCACTATCAGTGGATAGGGGCAACCTGCAAAAAGTTCATAAAGTCTGACACTGTCGTAATGAAAGTTCTTTCCTGATATAATTCTCGCAACGTACTATTTGGAGGCTGGTAAGTGAGAGATTCTGTTGGCGACCCCAATTTTCCTATTTGGCTGATAGCCGATTCGCAGCCAGAGAACTGGCAAGGCAAATTACTAACTCCACTAGATCCTCGACACCCGACACGCCATAACATATGGACTGCTATACTTGATTACTTGCAAGATTCGCTATATAGAGACTCAAAGCGCAGGTTGGATACTTCACAGCTATATATTCGAAATGCTGTAACTGATCCAGAGAGCAAACCCGCTAATACAAGTGTGGAATGGAGTGCCGAGTTAAACGAGAATATAGCGGTCTTGCGCGGAACCCTAGCAAAGTTCAAACCAAAGATTGTCCTTACATTTGGATCTTTTGCATTCGAGTTTCTTCGCAGGGCACTCGATGAAAAACCCGCTCATCCCTATATTAAATGGGATACCAGACAGCTGGGTACTGAGTTTAAGGAACGTCTAGACAACTACAACAAAGCGAAGATAAACGTTTTACCTCTGTTGCATATAAGTATAGCCAGAGGCAAATTCTTGGAAAGCCATAAATATTTTGTAGGCGAGGAAACAAACGACTATCCGAACTACTTTGAGTTTGTTGGGGAAAAGCTCGCAGAATTGTTCTTGGAAAAATTAATATCTGAACGAATTTGGATAAACAATACTTGACCTATTATAAAGCGTACCAGATATAGTTAAAATGGAGGTAATGGATGGCAAAAGTGTATTTCTGCCCAGTCTGCAAGAAGACATTATCCAAACAAGAATATGAGAAAGCTCTCGGAATATTAGGGGCGCGCGACGAACATTTTAAGCACGCAAATGATGAGCTTAAAAAGAAACTGCGTGAAGCACAAGCAAGTGAACGGAGGGCTAAGGAGGAAGGTATCAAGATCGAGCACGCACGCACGCAGCGGTTGTTAGCGGGTAAAGACAAACAGATTCAAAAGTTGAAAGAAAGCATTGATCAAATCAAGAAAGGTTCAACACCTCAAACAGAGGGGCTGGAATTTGAAGATGAACTTACCTCCCGCTTAAAGCTGGAATTTCCAGAAGATGATGTTCAACACAAGGGCAAAGGTGGTGATATTCTCCACATCGTTATTTTTAATAAAAAACCCGCTGGTATCATTATTTATGAATGTAAAAGAACACCCCGAATACAAAACCAACATATAAACCAGGCTTACCTCGCAAAACAGACTCGAGAAGCAGATTTCGCCGTACTGGTAACCACTGGACAAGCAAAAGGATTTACCGGATTCGCTGAAAAGAAAGGAGTCTTGGTAATATCGCCTCTAGGGACAATTCCACTCGCTGCACTGCTGCGACAACACATCATTGAGATGCTGAAAGCAAAGATCAGTAAAGAGAAAAGAACAATTATTGCTCAGCAAATCATGCAATACATAACAAGCCCGCAATTTAAAAATCCTATACAAGAGGTGATTCTGACCACCACTGAGCTTAAAGATATGGTCCAGGTGGAGGCAAACGAACACGTCCGCACTTGGAAAAAACGATTGGCTCATTATCAAAAAATTCATTGGGATAATAAGCTTATTCAAGACAATTTGCAGCTGGTTCTACACGGCAAAGAACCAAGGGCGATTGTTCCTCCAGCAGTACCTCCGCTGCAATTACCTTATTCCTCCAAATGATATTAGGATATTAGGTGTAGAACTGATGAAGATTAGGTTGCAAAAATACTCATATCGATTCGCAGAGGAGGTATTGAATAGTCAATTGTCCTTAAAACTGGAGTTAGAACAAATACTCACTGATTCAAATCTCGATTTTAAGAATTTATCGCGCCCGAAATATAATGCTCTATTAGAAGAGCGCTTTACTTCAGAAAGCTGGCAGAGTCAACCACCAGTATTCAATGAACCAGGTGACCCGACAGCAAAGCTGGATTTTCTCAAAGAACGGATAGGTGTTGAAGTTGAATTTGGACATGCTTCATTCATTGGGATTGACCTGTTAAAATTTCAAGTGGCCTCATACTCAGGATTGAACAAAATTGACTTGGGCGTGTACATAGTCACAACCAAGAATTTCCAAAATATGATGGAGCAAACCTTCAGCCAAAACTGGCATGGTTCTTTAAAGTTCGAAAAGGTAGTAAGATATTTACCACATTTTAAAAGCGCAATTCAGATTCCCATATATGTCATAGGCCTAGATTTATAATGAGACTTATGTAAATCTGTTCTAATAAAAGGATATGCCCAATCTGTCGAATTGGACAAGATGACCGAAGATTTCGTGCAAATAAAAGAATACTTTGAAGAAAAGAGGATCTACAACGTATGTCAGAGTAAGAATATCCTCTGACAATAATCGCATCTATCAATTATTAAATAATCATTGAAAAAGAATATCTATTCCTGTATTTTATATATTGAACCTATGAGAAGTCTCACAATACATGTACCTGGCATACCTGATAGCGACGCAAGTAATCTTGTAGAGGCGCACGTTTTCCAAGATTATGATGCGATAGTAGTTGATCCGGAAAGTTTTTATTATTTATATGGCAAAGAAGCCTCTGAAAAGTCATCCCGTTATGACAATGTTTTGACACATGATTTCGGAGGATTATGTGTCGAAGTTAATAATAGAAGGCATAACGAAGTCCATTCACTTCTTGATCTCGGCGGTGTATTAATCTGTGTACTTAGACCATTGGTTATTAAAAGTTTTAGTGTTAGTTATGATGGTGAGGAACAATGGTATCAGATGACCAATTATGATTGGCTATTTGAACGAAAACAAATGGCGAGTGAACTTGGTGATATATATTACTCGAAGGGAAAGACTATTGATTATATTGATAATTCACATCCGTTTTACCAATATTTGAATACCAAGCCCGCGTGGTCAGCATATATCGATTCAAGCTCGTGCAATTCTTGGAAAATTCTGGCTAGCGCTTTCGGAACTCATATATTATCGCTTTCGAAACGCTTTGGTTCCGGACAAATACTGTTCATACCAAGCGACTATCGTTCCCAAAATGGTGAATTGTTAGCTCAAAGCATCAGCAAATTGATGAAAAACAAAGAAGTTTTACATCAACCCAGTTGGGTTCAAGAATTGCTCCTTCCAGGACAAGAAGAACTTCAAGTCAAAATAGGGGAGTCCAATACTCAAATCCTTTTTTTTGAAAATGAGCGAAACAGTCTTATAGCCAAGAATAACGAACTCGAGCGATGGAAATTGTTATTGTACGCCAAAGGTAAAGAGCAATTTGAGCCTGTAGTTCGAGATGCATTACAACTAATAGGCTTTCAGGTGGAAACTCAACCCGACATGGATAGCGACGGTCTAATAACTTCTGAATTTGGCATGGCTTTGTGCGAAATTGTGGGGTCTAATAGCACAATAAAACTAGAAAAATTCGGTGAACTTAAAAAAAATTGTGGCAATTTTATTTCTCTTAAAGGAATAGATGTAAAAGGTATACTAATAGGTAATCCTTTTTGTGAAGAACCCTTGGATAATAGACCTCCAAAAGGCAGTCAAAAATCACTCTTTGCAAAAGAACTAATTCTAAGTGCTAAAAATCAGGGTGTTTCCGTCTTATTAACAACTGACTTATACGAATTTATAACTCGAGAGTTAAATCATACAATTTCAGATCAACAAAAGGAATCAATCCGGAAAAAAATATTTGAGGGTAATGGCCAAATTGAGTTATTTTAGACGAATTTTGTGCACGGAAGGCTAATCAAAATAAACTTTGAAAAGAGACTCTGGTGGAGCTGAGGGGGCGTTCGCCGTCTGGGAGGAGGTCATCATGACATATAAGGCAATGGCAATCGACAGCATACGTTTGTCGGTTGGAAACCTACAGCACGTAATTATATTGTATGAAAGAGGAACAAATCGCTATCTACCGATCTGGATTGGGCCAGCCGAAGCCGATGCCATATCGACAAAGTTAAATAATATCAATGTGGCACGGCCAATGACTCACGATTTTGCATATTCTATAATAAACGCTTTTGGCGGCAAAGTGGAATTCGCTGTAATCAATAAATTTGAAAATGACTGTTTCTATGCCAAAGTCATCATTAAAACTTTCTGGAGGAAAATGTCGATTGACTGCCGTCCATCGGACGCAATTGCCATAGCTGTACGAGCACCTGCCCCAATTTATGCCGATGATCAAGTATTAAAGAAAGCCAGCATTATCATAGACCTTCAAAAAGACAACGTACTAAATTCAGAGAAGGAACTTCCCACGATAGAGCAAAAAGAAACCAATGAGTTGCAGAACCTATCCGTCCGTAAACAGCAAATAGTGAAGCAAAATGAAAAGTCATCCGAGATGGCGCAAGAGCAAACCAATAATTTAAATAGATTTTCTGATGCTGTCCGAAATATATTTATTCAAGCTGAGGAGCAAGCAAGACACCTCACTAGCAAACACATTGATACGGGCCATTTATTGCTTGCATTGATCAGCCAAGCTCCAAATACCGCCACTGATATACTGTATGCGCTCGGTATAAACAAGGCAGATATCTTATCTGGATTGACCTGTGGTCTTGATAGTCAAGAACCTCCTGACTTAAATAAGATCTTATTGGACGACAGCGCGAAAGAAGTAATTGAATTGAGCGTGAAAGAGGCACAATACCTGGCTTGTGGCCACGTTGAACCTGAACATTTGCTTATCGCTATGCTGCGCCAACAAAATGGTATAGCAGGTAGAATTCTCGATGAGCTGGGAATTACCATTGACCGAATATATGCTGAACTTATAATTAGACACAATAAGGCAAAAGTACAGCAATAGTACAAGGAAAGTATGTGTCTCTCAGAATTTGCATATTTTTACATAATTTCCGATTACCTATAAACCGATACGCCCAATTCATCGCATTGCTTAATCTGTCTTCCAATTCCTCATATATTACCTATAAATCTCAACAAAAAGACCAAGATAATAATCTATCCTGAATAATATCTTAACCAAGGTTAATATGGTTATCATTTCAATAATATATATTGCGATAGCTGTTGGATTTGAACCCGTAACAGTGCAGGTATTATTATTAGCTAAAAATCAGATGTGTAGTCAGGAGGTTCAAATGGATAAGAAACTGGTAGCACATATCATAATGTTTTTATCTTGGTTATTAGGCTTTCTGGGAGCCGATCGATTTTATCAGGGTCAAGTAGGATTGGGAGTTTTAAAGCTCATAACTTGTGGTGGTGCTTTGATATGGTGGCTAATCGATGCCGCTTATTATACATACAAAGCCGGAGAGATGGCGAAGACTACTAGTATAAGTGCCTGATTTAATCGGTTAAACTTGCAGCAGCTATATTCGCACTGGTTTATCCTTATCAAGATTTCAATCCATCCACCAGACTAAACCTCTTGTGTGCCTCCACTGCATCTGTGTTATCATGATTTAGCAACAGGGATAGGAGGTAAATACTATGGCAGGTATTTCTAGTTGGTATGATAAAGGGATAGAGAAGATAAGACAGTTATCAAAAGGTCATCTATTATTATTCGTAACGGTCAAGTTTCTTGCTGGCGTGGCATTAGGTTTGCTGCTAGCAATATGGTTGCCAATATGGACATGGTTGATATTTCTTGTTTTAGCTCTGGTAATATCGATTCCCCTTTATGCTAAGATATGGGGCAAGTAACGTAGGGGATAGCTCTTTCAGAATTTTACATATTTATAAGTGATTTCTGATTGCATATAAATCAACACGCCCAATCCATCGCCTGTTTAATTCTGTCTTCCAATTCCTCATATATTACCGAGGAATCTCACCAAAAAGAACCAATCCTTAAACCATCCCAACCCCTATTTCATCAACCTATCCACCGATGGCGCTACCGATATCATAACTATTTAACATATCTTGCCTGCATTATATTACTTCTACATGTTCATGCAGCTAGTATTTATTAAATAGTAATTATAGGAGGTGTTATCCATGGCTGATAATATAACTAAAGGAAAATGGAACCAGGTCAAGGGCAAAGTCAGAGAAGAGACTGGTAAATTAACTGGCAATACTAACCAGCAATTCAGAGGTAAAGCGGAGCAGGCAGCCGGAAAAGTACAGGAACAGTACGGCAAGGCCAAAAAAAGTATTAAAAAGGCAATAGGAGACTAATCAGATTCAATTTACTATATAGATTATCTGTTTTGTAAAGGCATCAAGCTTATCTTCGCGAACATGGAAATGAGCGCTACTTCTTCATCGTATTTCGATTATATTGCTTCTCCATGTTATCTACTAGGCTAGCTACCACATGCCTTTTATACACATCATCAAACCCTAATGCCTGAGTGTATCTCCTGGTCATCTCCATTTTTGGGAGTAGGTTGTTGAGTCTCCTATCGCAATATTAAAATCGCACACACAATGCCTAGAAGGGATAAGCCAGCGACCACACATACCACAATATACCAGGGATCAGTCTTCTGTTCGGTCCTGTACATCGATAAATCGCCGATTTTATGTGCCGGTATAGTCTGCATGCTATTCCAACACTTCGCACATACAGGATGACTATTAGTCCCACATTGGCATGCTTTACATATATATTCCCGGCATTCAATACAAATAAATACTGCATTATTATAGGGATGGTAATAACATTTCATGGCTTTACCCTAGTAAATATTATATAGCGATTTATGCCTGTTTATGAAATGAATCGCGTTCACAAGTCTGCCATCAGCAAAATGGGCACCTGTTAAGGGGTGCGGCAACAGTAGCGACAATGCTGATTTTCCCATGAGAAGGACATGTAATACTATAAGCAATGCGTCCCACTGTGATGCCATTTCCATTACTCTTTGGCTTGGCTCTTACCTCCGCGTGCTGGTGTCCGCAATTCGGGCACTTCATGGAATCCGGCGGTATCGTACAACCACATCCAACACATTTTAGATCCAACATTTTATCCTCCTATCTAAATCGTGACTTCCCGGCAATGAAATGCTTACGAGCATTTTTGGCATGATGGTGTATAAATAAGGCAGAGTTTTTAGAAGAAATAGGTTTATGTGGAATGCAAGGTGGATATGCGAGAATTACTGGATAAAGTCCAGCTTCAAAATAATGAAGTTGTGGAGCTGAGGGGAGTCGAACCCCTGACCTTTTGACTGCCAGTCAAACGCTCTCCCAATTGAGCTACAGCCCCATGACGACAACGTACCAATTTAGCAAAAAGCAGGCAAAAACTCAAATCGGCGAACCCTTTATTTGGGGTTCCAGGAATGCACCAGCGGACGGTACCAGCGGTCCTTACGGTATTCTCCCGCTATGAGCACAATGTCCATCAGCCACCAGATGCCCAGGCCGCCCAGGCTGCACAGCTTCATCCAACCCGACTTGTACCTGGCTATATAGAACCGGTCGGCGCCGCACCAGCCGAAGAAAATAGCCAGCAGCAGCGTAATATACCAGCTTCGCAAGCGAGGCGGCGGCTTTTTCAAAACGGCCAGTGACCCCCCAATAACTGCATCAGCGCCTTCACGCCGAAAAAGCCCGCCCCGGCCACGATAGTATTCTTGACCGTCTTGCCCGCCAGGCAAAGCACGAAAAAGCGCCGCCAGCCGAAATGCATCATGCCGGCCAGTGCCGTGAAGGGATAGAAAAGCGGGTTGAAGATGGCCGACATGGCGAATACCGAGATGGCCCCCCTGGTCGTCATCCAGACCCTGAACTTCTTCATGACGTTGCTATCGAGGGCGTGCATGGGCCGGGCGCCCGTCAGACCTGTCACATAAATCCCCATGCTGCCCACCGCTTCGCCCAACCCCGCGATCAGCCCGATGAATATAGGATTTAACACAGCCCCCAGGGTAAAAACTACCAGCACGCTGGGCACGGGAACAAAGAGTGTCACCCCGGCCAGGAAGCTGATGACCAGCACTCCCACATAGCCGTATTTGGCAAAGCTGGTGAAGTCCTCCCAGTATAGGGCCACTAAAATGCACAGGGCCGCCGTTATGACCAGCGATATGCCGCCCATGATGTATTCCTTCCACGGGCGGCGGCGCCTCAGGGCCATTTGGTGCATTATCGGGGAGCTATTCACTTAACCGGCTACTGTCTTGATTCTCTTTCTCTTCTTGGGCCCGGCGGCAGTGTCTTCCTCGCCCTGCTTGCCCACCGCAATGGTTGAACCGACCACGTTGAAGGTCAGCGCGTCTTTTTCAACGGCAACCTTGACCTGGTCGCCGTCCTTGATCTCTCCGGCGATGATCTTGCTGGAAAGCGGGTTCTCGATATAGCGCTGTATGGCCCTGCGGAGCGGACGCGCCCCGTACTCGGGGTCGTATTCCTTGCGGAACACCCACTCCCTGGCCTCGTCGGTCAGCTCCAGCCCGATCCTGCGATCGGCCAGCAGCTTGTCTACCTCTTTGACCAGCATGTCTATGATCAGCTTGAGGTTCTGCTCGTTAAGCGGATGGAAGATGATGATATCATCGATCCTGTTGAGCAGCTCCGGCTTGAAAGTCTTCTTGAGGTCGGCCTCGATCACCTTCTTGATCTTCTCCCATTCGTCCTTGTCGGCCTTGTCCTGCGGGATATTGAAGCCTATCAGCCGCTGGGCCTGGCGCCTGAACTCATGCATGCCCAGGTTGCTGGTCATGATGATGACGGTCTCCTTGAAGCTTACCGTCCGGCCGTGGCCGTCCGTCAGCCTGCCGTCCTCCAGCATCTGCAGCAGTATATTGAACACGTCGGGATGCGCCTTCTCAATCTCATCGAAGAGTATCACGCGGAAGGGACGCCTCCTCACGGCCTCGGTAAGCTGGCCCGCCTCGTCATAGCCGACGTAGCCCGGAGGGGCGCCGATCAGCCTGGCCACCGAATGCTCCTGCATGTATTCCGACATATCGATGCGGATCAGGGCATCTTCGTCGTCGAAAAGGAATTGCGCCAGGGCCTTGGCCAGCTCGCTCTTGCCCACGCCGGTGGGACCCAGGAAGATGAAGCTGCCGATGGGACGCTTGGGGTCCCTCAGCCCGGCCCTGCTCCTCCTGATGGCCTCGGATACGGCGTCTATGGCCTCCTGCTGGTCGACGATCCTGTCGTGAAGCCTGTCCTCCATATGCATAAGCTTCTCGGACTCGCTCTCCTTCATGGTCGAAACGGGTATGCCGGTCTGCTTGGCGATCAGCTCGGCGATGTCGTCGGCCCCCACCTCGTTGTCGAGCTTCTTCTCCTGCAGCCATTTCTCCCTGGCCTTGCCGCATTCTTCTTCCAACTTCAAACGCTCGGCCTTGATCTCGGCCGCCTTCTGGTAGTCGCTGCGCTGCGAGGCTGCGGCCTCTTCATCGCGCATCTGCTGTATCTTCTGCTCCATCTGCTTTATCTCAGGCGGAGCGCTCTCCATATCGATGCGCAACTTGCTGGCCGCCTCGTCGATCAGGTCGATGGCCTTATCCGGCAGGAACCTGTCGGCAATATAGCGTTTGCTCAACTGGGCCGCCGCCTCCAGCGCCTCGTCGGAGATCTTCACGCTGTGGTGCGCCTCATAGCGCGGCCTGAGGCCACGCAGCATCTGCACCGTGGCGTTGATGCTGGGCTCGCCCACGAAAATGGGCTGGAGCCTGCGCTCGAGCGCCTTGTCGGTCTCGATGTGCTTGCGGTATTCATCCAGTGTGGTGGCGCCCACGCATTGCAGCTCGCCCCTGGCCAGCGCCGGTTTCAACATGTTGCTGGCATCGATGGCGCCCTCAGCCGCGCCCGCGCCCACCACGGTATGCATCTCATCTATAAAAAGGATCACGTCGCCCTTGGCCTGCCGGACCTCGTCCATGACAGCCTTAAGCCGTTCCTCGAACTCGCCGCGGAACTTGCTGCCGGCCACCAGCGCGCCCATGTCCAAGGCAATCACCTTGCGCCCTTTGAGGGAACTGGGCACGTCGCCAGCCACTATCTTGAGGGCCAGGCCTTCGGCCACCGCCGTTTTGCCCACGCCGGCCTCGCCGATGAGCACGGGGTTGTTCTTGGTGCGCCTGATGAGCACCTGCATGACGCGCTTGATCTCGTCCTCGCGCTCGATCACGGGGTCGATCTTATTATCCCTGGCAAGCTGAGTGAGGTCGCGGCCGTACTTTTCCAGAGACCGGTACTTGGTCTCGGCGCGGGGGTCGTCCACCCGGTGGGAGCCGCGGATATTGAGCAGCGCCTGGTAGATCTTCTCCTGGTCGACGTCGAACTCCTTGAAGATAGCCACGGCGTCGCCGCCGGCCTCGCTGGCGATGGCGATCAGCAGGTGTTCCACGCCCACGAACTCATCGTTCAAACGGTCGGCCTCGCCCACCGCCGCCTGCAGCACCTGCGCCACCCTGGGCGTCGGGTAAATCTGGACGCCGCCGATGGAGCCGCGGGGCTGCTCGACAATCTTGGGATACTGGCCAAGCACGGCCTCCACGCGTTTTTTCATGGCCGTCAGGTTGACGTTCAACCTCTTGAGTATTTCGGCCGCCAGGCCGTTCTGCTGCTCCAGCAAGGCCAGGAATATATGTTCCACATCCCACATGGAGTTGCGGAACCTGCTGACCAGTTGCTGCGATGCGCCCAGAACATCCTGGGCCTGTTCGGTAAATCTTTCCTGTCTCATATTTTATTCATTAGCGGCTGTCTCTTCATTTATCAGTTTATCCCGGTAATCCACGACATATTTGCAGTCCGGACCCTGGCACAGGGCTATTTTACCCTTGATTTGTTTAGGAAATCTTTGCTTCGGGTCCTCGTCCGCCGCCTTCTTGTATTTGCCCCACCAGGTGCACTTGCATGACCAGTCGCCGTAGACCATGAGGGTCACGTAATCGCTGACCATGTCGCACTCGATGGTGGTCGCAGTAACCTGCCAGCCGGCGGGCGGTATGTCTGTCCGGGCCTCAGCCACTATTAACCTCCTGGTTTAACTTTTTTACTGCCTGTGTCTGCCTTTTTAAGCCTTTTCAGCTCGGATTCAAGGCTGTCGATCCTGTGCTGCTTTTCCGCCAGCATCTCCCCCAGCTTCAAAATGACCTCGACGCCGGCCATATTGATGCCCATGTCGTCCATCAGCACCTTGATATGGCGCAGCTTGTCGATGTCGGCCTCGGAATAGTAGCGGATATTGCCTTCCGAGCGGTAGGGCTGCACCAGCCCCAGCCTCTCGTAATACCTGAGCGTATGGATCTCGCAGCCCAGCAACCTGGCTGCAATGCTTATCACGTATCTTGGTTCGTATTCTTCTTGAGGCATTTTACCTTATCACCCCATAGATTCAACATCAATATCAACTGGGCCTCATTTTTTGGAACTGCTCAAATAAGGCCCGCTCTTTAGCATTCAAATTGGTGGGCAGCACCACGATCACCCTGGCCAGCATGTCGCCGCGGCTGGTATCGTTCAGGCGCGGCATTCCCTGCCGGGCCAGCCTGAAGACCTTGCCGTTCTGCGTCTCGGGCGGCAGCTTCAAAGCAAGCTTGCTGCCCTTTAAGGAAGGCACCTGGACCTCTCCTCCCAGCACAGCCGCCGTGAGCGGAATGGGCACCTCCACCAGCAGGTCGTCGCCTTCACGCTTGAACATGGGATGGGGAGCGATCTTGACGACCAGGTAAAGGTCGCCATTGGGACCTCCTGTGCCCGGGTTGCCCTCACCTGATACCCGAACCCTGGAGCCTTCCCTGACCCCGGCGGGTATCTTGACCTCCAGCCGCCTGGGCTTGATTATGCGTCCGGCGCCCCTGCACTGAGAGCAGACGGCGTTCTTCACACGTCCGGTGCCCTGGCAGGCCGGGCATGGTTGCTCCGAGTGGAGCTCCATGACACGCACGGTGCCGTTGAAAACTTCTTCCAGTGACAGCTCGATGGGATGCTCGATATCCTGCCCGCGCCGCGCCGGCCTTCGGCTGCCGGTCCTGGTACCTGCCCCGGCTGTTGCCCCGAAGCCGCGGAAGAGGTTCTCGAAGACCTCGTTGAGATCGCCCATATCGCCGGGCTCATAGGTGGTGAAGGGCGTGCCGCCGCCCTGCTGGGTACGGCCGAAACCGCCATACTGCTGACGGGCCTGCTGCTGCGCACGCGCATAGGCTTCGGCCTGGTCGGCATCCGACCCGAACTGGTCGTATTTCTTCCTCTTATCAGCATCGGCCAGCACCTCGTAAGCCTCGTTGATCAGCTTGAACCTGGTCTCCGCAGCCTTGTCGCCGGGATTAACATCCGGATGGTATTTGCGGGCCAGCTTGCGGTAGGCCGCTTTTATATCTTTGTCGGGGGCATTCCTGGGTACGCCGAGTGTGCTGTAATAATCTTTTCCTGCCATTTCTCCACCTTGAGCGAATTATAGGGGCTTTAATATCTTAGCGTCAAGATAGCTTATAAATTTATAACATATACATTATATTATTAGTTATGATACATAACAAATTTTGTCAGGTTTTATAAACTGATATTCCCACGGCTGAAGAATTGAAGCTAAAGAATCTAATAGGGCTAAAAGCTAATTATTGCAGCGGGCGCCGCTCACCGACCGCAATACATCCAGGAACTGGTTTAAGATCCATGCCGTGGCGCCCCAGATAACCCTGCCGTCAACCTCGAAGGTATAAACATGGATAGGCACGCCCATGAAGACCATGTCCTCTTCCTTCTTGTCGGCCTTCATCAGGTCTTC
>JBEKVW010000024.1:0-24867 GCA_049513695.1 Dehalococcoidia bacterium
ACTCAAACACCTCAACAGGGCTACGGCGTTATGAAGCCGGCGCACGGTGAACCCGTTTCCGGGTATTCCCGTTCCGAGCCGGAAGCGCCCGCCTCCCAGAAGGTCTGCATGAAATGCGGCACGCCCATCCCACCCGGCTCCAGCCTTTGCCCGATCCATGGAAAATTCGGCGGGGGGGCCAAGCTTACCGAGGGCTTTACTCCCCAGAAAGATAAGAGGTTTGAGGGAGAAGTTTACAGGCGTATGATGGACCGCAGCTCTGCTGCATCGGAGCAGAACAGGGCGCCAGCCCGGCATATACCCCCCGAACAGATCTATCCTCAAATGAGTATGGCTCAGCCTGCGCCGACAGAAGCGATGATGCAACCTGAATCGGCCGAGTTGCGTAGCTGCCCCAACTGCGGTGCGCAGGTCCCCGACCGCAGCAAAATATGCCCTAACTGCGGGAATAACCGCCTGCCTCATCAGAGGAGCAGCCCGATGCTCAAGGCGGAGGAGTACTATAAGAGCAGGGTAGCCACCGTTCCACAGCCCGTCCCTATGTATACGCAACCACAGGAGCAATACTACGGGCGGCCTGCCGTACAACCATTTGAAATGGCCCAGCCGGCCCCATATCCTGAGATGGTGGCCAGGCCCCATCCCGAACACAAGAAGGTAAGGCAGAAGGCACATAAAGAAGCAGCCGGGCATCCCGAAAAAGCGCACCGGCAAAAGAAATCACCGCTGCCCATCCTGCTGGCCTTGCTGGCAGTGACCGGTGTAATAATTATCTCCGTAGTCCTAGTTATGGACCAACTCCAGACGCCGCAGCAGCAGGTTGTTCCTCCGCCGACTAACCCTAAAACCACCGTTACTACCCCCACGAACCCGGTGATATCAGCCATCCAGTATAGCGATGTCACTCAGACCAGCGCCGTTGTAACCTGGAAAACGGACGTGCGGTCAAACAGCCTGGTTCAATATTGCCTCAATGGAGGCACTCAGTGTGCAAGCCAAAGGGATGACGCATTGGTAACGGACCACAGCGTGAAGCTGCCGGACCTCCAGCCGGGCGCAGCCTATGATATCACGGTGGTATCCAGGCTTAGCTCCGACCCGGACGCGGCTGAGGGCAGCCTGAAGGCGACCAATATTCTTCAGACTACCACTATCGTCGATACTACTCCCCCCAAGATTACCGGGCCCAGCGTGGTGAACCTGGTCAGCAGTTCCAACGCCGCCACAGCCACCATCGAATGGGCGACCGACGAGCCAGCCACCAGCCAGGTCAGCTATGGTACCTCTCAAACCTACGGTACTGTCCAGCCGGCGCAGACCGATACCACGCTGGTAAAAGACCACAGCGTAACGTTGAATATGCTGCCGTTGACGGCCACCATCCATTTCAAAGTCGTATCCAGGGATGCCGCCGGCAACGAAGCCTCTTCAGTGGATACTACTTTCTTGACCCCGGCGGCAGCCGGAACAGGCATCGGCCAGCTTGCACCTGATTTCACCCTGATCTGTACTGACGGCAGCAACCTCACACTATCCAGTCTGCGCGGCAGCAAGGTGATACTTAATTTCTGGTCAATCAACTGCGCGCCTTGCAGGGATGAGATGCCTGCCATGCAGCAAATGCATGAGAGATATCCCAACCTGCCCATCATTGCGGTGCATGCCAATATACTTGGCTCACCCGAAGACTATCAAATTGGCGGCTACCTCACGGATAACAAGGTGACGCTCACGGTACCCATCGACAAGGTCGGCCAGGTCGGGAGCCTCTACAATATAACTACCATACCGCGTACGTTCTTCCTCGATGCGAGCGGCAAGATCAGTAAGATACAGGACGGCGAATTCGGCGGTCTCAGCCAGATAGAGGATATGTATAACTCGTACTAGGCGCCGTCCGGTATAACTTTCACTTTCAATTTGCTGCCACAGCAACGATTAAATATACTAATATGTCCCGCGGAGGGGTGACCGAGCGGCCGATGGTGACGGTCTTGAAAACCGTTTTAGCTTCTGCTAACGCGGGTTCGAATCCCGCCCCCTCCGCCAGCTTTTTCCGGATCGCTTAGATTACCCCTGACTATGTTATAGCCCCCGGCTGTATATTCGCGTTCTTGAGCGAGAATCCCAGCGCTATCAGCATTACACCGAAAAGCACCATATATACGGCGATCATTACAATTATCAGGGCAGCGCCTAAAGTCATATTGGAGAATATCAGGACGCCCAGAAGCACAGAGAAAATCCCGCCCAGCAGCAGCAGCCATTTATCGGGCAGTGTCTTCCATTGCGCCACTGCAAATACAATTTCGAATATGCCGGTCAATAGGGCCCAGGAGGCAACAGCGAACAGGAGGATGACACCCGCCAGCATGGGTGAAGTGAAAATCACGATGCCGGCCAGAATCCCTATTATACCTTCGATTATGAGCCACCACCTGTCTTTATGGGCAGGCCTGTTAATGATGCCCACGGCCAGTGCAAAACAGCCGTCCACCAGGGCATAAGCGCCAATGAAAAGTATCAGGAACTGGCCTGCCGTCTCTGGCGGCATGACCAGCAGGATGATGCCCAGGACGAGCGCCACCAGGCCACGTAGAGATACCAGCCACCAATTGCGCACTAATGTCTCCAGCATACATACCTCCCATTGCGAATTTAAGCGTATTATAAATCAGCACGATGACCCTGAAAAGCTTTCCCCCGTTGCCAGCCGGATACGCTCAATTTATAATATATGCCAGTACATCCAGCTATGGATAGTAAATATTTGAAAATAGCCGGGATCCTGGTATTCGCCAGCTTTATGCTGGTCAGCGTAGTCTTCGGCATCATAGTGCTGGTGGTCAGGGGGCCGTCATTTTTAGCCGGGCCAGCCAAATCTCCCCCCTGCACGCAGGACAGGGCCGCTGCCCTGGCCATGAATATGATTAAAAACAGCCCGACTTTTACCTTCGATGGGCTCAGCGACAGCATCAGGCAGATAAGTGCGGATTCGCCCGACAACGGGCAGACCTGGAAGCTGCTCTATACGTTTAAAACGGCTCATCCAGGCCACGGCGATAGGGAGGGACAGGTGTTGGCGCAGATGATCACCGAGCATTTTGCACAGCTAACGCTGTCCAACTGCAGGATCGTATCTGCCGTATGTGACAACTCGTGGGACCTGCTTTCGGACACGGCAATCCAGAATAACTGACCACTGCTCATCAATAAATTTACCGGGGAATCGGAACCTGAAATAGCATGCGGTGGAAAGGGAAGCGAACCTGTTATAATAACTGCAAGAGACCGCTTGGAAAAGTTTCAAATGGAGATCTGGAAAAAGCTTCTTAACCGCATGATCCGGGCGTCCAGGATGGACGCCAGCCTCTACGAGGAGATGGAGACCGATGATGAGGCGCTCGGGCAAGCGGTGATGATTGCCCTTCTTGCCAGCGCGGCTACAGGCATCGGCATGGCCATAGCCGGGTTGATCGGCGGGGCCGGGCTATTGTGGCCCGTATGGGGTCTTATCAGCGGATTTCTCGCTTCGCTCGCCGGCTGGTTTGGCTGGGTTCTGATAACCTACTTCCTGGGCACAACCTTCCTCAAAGGCCCCGAAAAGGCAAGTCTGGCCGAACTTGGCCGGACATTGGGCTTCGCCAACTCACCGGGCACTTTAAGGATTCTTGCTTTTATTCCTTTGCTGGGCTGGCTGATCATACTGTTAACGGGCATCTGGACGCTGGCATCCGGCACAATTGCCGTCAAACAGTCTCTCGACTTTTCAACAGGTAAAGCGGCGGCCACCTGTTTGCCCGGCTGGCTAATTTATATGGCTGTGCTCCTCCTCGTATACCTCTGGCTGCCATCGCCTTTCAAAATGTTTCCTGGCTAGATTTCTTCATACATGGCAATTTCGGCTTTGCCTTCGAGAAAAGGCTTCATTGCCGTAAACATATCTTTGAAATGGGGCGCTGATGAATGAAAAGTCAGCGCCTTATCATCTTCATACTTTTCGTAGAAGAAAAATACGTTGGTGTTATCGGCGCGCCGGTGCACCCTGTAGTCGATGCACCCGGGGTCCTTTAGGAATTTAGGTGCGAAGTTTTTAATTACTTTGGCCAGCTCATCGCCCTGGCCCTCTTTGGCCCTCATCATGGCAGTTATTACGATCATTTTCCCTCCTTCAATTGAACATGTCGAAATAGTTATTATATTCCCGTTGTCCGGTCGCCCGGGACGTAAAATTCTTGCCGTCAGCCCATTGCACATCGCCCAGGTCTGCCAACAATTCCAGGTGGCTCATAACCTCCCGCCGGGCCATATATTTTCCCCATCCCTTGCGCAGCCGAGGCGGGAACAACTCGACGGATATCTCCTCCAGATTGAGGACCTTGCCGCCCAGTATTTTAAGTATATTATTACAACGCTCCCGATGAAAATTTATTACCTCTTTAGCCCTTTCCGCCGGTATGAGGTAGTTTATGCTGCCGTGCTCATATAACCTGTGGCCGGGCAATAGCAGACAGGCGCTACTGCATTCAAGCTCTATTCTATGCAGCGAATTAATATAGGCCGCCAGTCCGTAGGCATCATTACGGTCGCCGTAGCCCTCGGGTAGAACACGCTTATTCACCAGGTACTCCAGCATTAGCGAGGGATGGGGTGTTATGGTCGGCAGCAACGTATCCCCGCCGAAGACGATTTCTTCGTCCAGGACTGCGCAAATCGAATCGGGTGAGTGGCCCGGCGTTAAAATAAAACGCATGTTTAAATCGGGCAGGGTTGCTCCGTTCTTCACCGGGTTATCGATTTTTATCAGGCTCCTATCGCTTTGGTAACGCCGGCAATTCTTATTAAACTCGTCGGGCATTACACAGTTGCGGCACGAGCCCGGAAAATCAGGCCGATTGGCGCCGTCATCGATCCGGGGATAGTAGGCGACCATGTTTTGATATGAGAAATGCGCCCACAATCCGGCGCCGCTGGCTTGCAGAATATCCGTAAGGTTGCCATCGTGGTCCTCGTGCCCATGCGTTACGATTACCCGCTCGACATCCTTCACATCGAAGCCGGCTTTCTTCAACATCGGCTTCAACAAATCGTATTTATCGAATTGGCCGGTATCCACTAATGTCAGTTTGTTCCCCGGAATGACATAACACCAGGAAGGACCAAGGTCCCAATCTTCACCGGATGCATAGTGTAGCGGGACGCCCAGACAAAATATTTCTGTTCCCTTACCCGTGCGGTACAGCAGGATAACCCCCTCACCATTGGGCTTGCCTTGCTGGACTATTTCGAATTTGTGCAATAGAATATCCACTTTAAAATTAACAAAGAATTATTGTAGGCGTTTGACCGTCAGGTGTCCAAGTTTGCTACAATTATGGAAGGAACCTCTGCAAAGACCTTTGCACCGGAGGTGATTATGATGGAAGACAAAATAGTAAGATTTATATCCAAGCTAAATACGGATAAGGTCAGGCTGACCGAGTTGATAGCCCACTTTACACACGATGTGTCCGGTACCGAGAAGGAAACGATTATATTCAAGAAAATCCTGCCGACCCTTCTGAATATGGAAAAAACCGAGAAGATTAAGCTTTCGTGGGATGTCCTGCTCACCCGTTACAGGTTCCCCAGATATATTTACACCAAAAGTGAAGAGCAGAACTTAATTAAAGGCGCCAAATTGGAGCAGCCGCTTTGGCAAAAGCAGATCGAGGATATCTTGAAAAAGGACGCATCCCTCTATCACAAAAAAGTGCGCGAGCTGCGCTTGCAGGATAAGTTCGAGAAATTTGTTAAAAGGTACGAAAAAAGCTCAGAGGAGATCGCACCCACTGAGGATTGGATCAAGATCATTACCGCTGTTATGGAAACCAACCTGTCCCAGTATGACGTCATGCGCGCCTGTATCGAGGCTTTCAAAGCCGGCGCCGTCTGGGAAAAATACAGAAAAGAGTTCGAGGGCTAACGCGGCCGGTTTGGCTTGTCAGGCCGGCTTATCCAATTCCCTGGCTACAGCCAGCAAACGCAGCAAATCAGCTTCACCGGCAGTGCCGTAGAAAACCGCTTCCCGCGGGCTGCGGTTCAATGCTTCCAGCGTCTTAAGTGCTTTGCGCTCGGACATGTCGTAATAATAGATCAGCCAGGCCGCCAACGCCTGTCCCGTCCTGCCCAGTCCTGGAGAGCAATGTATGACCGTTTTCTTTCCCTCGTCCACGGCCCGCTGTAAGAAATAGCAAATGTGCTTGATGGCCTCGCCGCTGCACAGGTGTTTATCCTGTGTAGGCGCCCAGAGCACATTATCTTGGCCGAAGCTCTCGGTGTACACACCCAGCAGGCCGCCGGACAGCGTGGGATAATAATTAAGTTCTTCCTCGGAAAGCATGCAGATCAGATGGCTGATCCCCTGTTTTTTCATGAACGCCAGCCATTCCTCCACCAGTTGCCTTTGAACGAATTTCCCCGGATAGCCTGGCCGCCGCGCGCCGAATACATGGTCCTCCTCAGGCAAAGGCGCTCCGAATCCAAACTCAGCCATTATTTATTCAAACCTCTATTCAGTCCGGGATTATATATCACGATCTTGCATCAATACAACCTTCCAGATCGCATTTCAACAAATTGACGAAAAAGCCGACAATTTATATCATAAGCGGGTTGGGCCTTTTAGCACGGGCTTGGCCTCTATAATATAGAATCGTTGGGTATCAATATGGGCATAAAAATAACCGATACAACTTTGCGCGATGCGCATCAATCGCTCATTGCTACCAGGATGAGGACGCGGGATATGCTCCCGATCGTCGAAAAAATGGACAGGGTGGGATTTTTCTCGCTGGAAATGTGGGGCGGCGCCACCTTTGATACATGCATCCGCTATTTAAATGAAGATCCCTGGGAACGGCTCAAAGATATTCGCTCCAGAGTCAAAAACACGCAACTTCAGATGTTGCTGCGCGGCCAGAACCTGGTTGGCTACAGGCACTATTCCGACGATGTAGTTAAGGAGTTCATCCGCTTTGCCCATAAAAACGGAGTGGACGTATTCCGTGTTTTCGATGCGCTCAATGATATACGTAATATGGAGCTGGCCATCCGGGAATGTAAGAAATACAAGTGCCATGTGCAGGGGACAATTTGCTATACCATAAGCCCTGTGCACAGCGTGGAAGGCTTTGCCTCCATGGCAATGGAACTGGAAAACCTGGGCTGTGATTCGATCTGCATCAAGGACATGGCAGGTCTTATATCACCGCCGCAAACAACCTCGCTGATGAAAGCCATCAAAGCCCGGGTAAAGATCCCTATCGATCTGCACTCCCACTGCTCCAGCGGAATGGCTCCAATGAGCTACCAGGCAGCTGCCGAGGCGGGGGTGGACATACTTGATACTGCTTTTTCACCCTTCGCCTGGGGCACTTCCCAGCCACCTACAGAAAGCGTAGTCGCTGCCTTTCAGGGCACGTCCTATGAGAGCGGACTCGACCTGGAGCTTTTATATGAGATCGGCGAAGATTTCGCCTCCATGGCGGTCAAGTACCATATGCTGCTTACTTCCGAGGCCACCAGGCCCAGCGTCAACGTCCTTCTGCACCAGATACCTGGTGGCATGTATTCCAACCTTATAAGCCAGCTCCGTGAACAGAATGCGCTCGACAAGATAGGGGCTGTGCTCCAAGAGATACCCAAAGTACGTGCTGACCTTGGATACCCGCCGCTGGTAACGCCGACCAGCCAGATCGTGGGAATACAGGCGGTCCTCAATGTGCTCAACGGCGAGCGATATAAAAAAGTTACCAGGGAAGTCAGGGACTACTTCCAGGGCTATTACGGCAGGCCGCCAGGGCAGTTGAACGAAGAGGTCCGCAAAGCCATAGTTGGAGATTCCCCCACCATCGACGGCCGGCCCGGGTCCCATATTGAAGCCGAATTGCCCAAATTAAAAGATGAAGCCCACAAGCTTGGCATACTGCACAAGGAAGAAGACCTGATAACCTATGCTCTTTACCCCCAGGTAGCCGTCAAATTTCTGCGCGGCGAGGGCAAGGAAGAGGTCCTGGCCGGGCCTGTTTCAGCCGCATCAAGCCAACGAGGAATCGATACACCCACTGAGTTCAGCGTGGATGTCGACGGCGAGGTTTTCAATATCAAGATCGCACCAGTGCTGGGTAAAACCGTGGAAGTGGAGAAAAGGGGTAAGTCAAAGGAAGCTGTCAAGGGTGCCGTGCTGTCGCCCATGCAGGGCATGGTACTGACAGTCAAAGTAAAGGTGGGCGATAAGGTCAAGGAGGGCGACACGGTCGTTGTTACTGAGGCCATGAAAATGCAGAACGATGTTCACAGTCCCTACACGGGAACAGTTAAAGAAATATTCGCCTTCAATGGTGAAATCGTTAATAAAGACGACGTATTGATGGTCATAGATTAAGATGCTTAAAAAGGTATTGATCGCTAATCGCGGCGAGATCGCAATACGTGTTATGCGCGCCTGCCGTGAACTGGGAATTCGCACCGTCGCCATTTATTCCGACGCGGACAGGGACGCTCTTTTTGCCAAATACGCAGACGAAGCTTACTATATCGGCGCATCGCCTGCCTCCGAAAGCTACCTGAACATCAAGAATATTATCGGCGTGGCCAAAGAGAGTATATGCGAAGCGATACATCCCGGCTACGGTTTCCTGGCTGAGAACCCCAGCTTCGCCTATGCCTGCGAGCTTGAAGGGATAAAATTCGTTGGCCCGTCCAGCAAGGTCATTGAGCTAATGGGGAATAAAATAGCTGCCAGGCAGGAGATGGCCAAAGCCGGAGTACCCATCACGCCGGGCTCAAAAGATTCGGTAAGCGAATTCAAAGAAGCGCGAAAGATCGCTCAGCAGATCGGTTATCCCGTGATTGTAAAACCGTCAGGCGGCGGTGGCGGAATCGGCATGACCATTGTGCATGATGAAGCCAACCTGAAGAAGGGGCTGGAGATGTCCAGTAAGATCGCGGCCAGCACCTTCGGCTTGCCCGAAATATATATAGAGAAATATATCGAACATCCGCGCCACATAGAGTTTCAGGTGCTTGCAGACGCGCACGGCAACGTGGTACACCTTGGCGAACGCGAATGCTCCATTCAGCGCCGGCACCAGAAGCTGATCGAGGAAGCCCCCTCGCCTGCGCTGACTCCCGAGCTGCGTAAACGTATGGGTGAGATAGCGGTAAAAGCCGCCAGGCAGATCCACTATGAGAACGCCGGCACAATAGAGTTCATTTTCTCCAACGGCGAGTTTTATTTCATGGAGATGAACACCCGTATACAGGTCGAGCACCCGGTCACGGAGATGGTTACCGGCATCGACATTTTAAAGGAGCAATTGCTCATCGCCTCGGGAGAACGGCTGAGCGTCAAACAGAGCGACGTGCATATGAACGGCTGGGCCATAGAATGCCGTATTAACGCTGAGGACCCGCTCAATAATTTCGTACCGTCACCTGGAAAGCTGCGAGGATACCGCTCGCCCGGAGGAGTAGGAATCCGCGTGGACAGCGGGGTGCATACTCGCTATGTGATTTCACCCATGTATGACCCCATGATTTCCAAGCTGGTCGCCTGGGGCCGTACCCGGGACGAGGCCATTCGGAGGATGAGGCGTGCGCTATACGAGTATGTCATCGTGGGAGTTAAGACCAACATACCCTTCCACAAGGCTGTGATGGAGAACAAACGCTTCCAGAGCGGTGAGCTGGGCACCCATTTCATCACCCAGGAGACAACTCTTATCGAAGATATGAAGGCGATTATGGCGCGTGAACAGCCTCTTGAGGAGAAGCTGTCGCAAGTATTCGATGACAGCAAGCGCACGGCCGCCATAGCCGCAGCGCTGGCCTACTCGCAGATGCTGAACAAAAACCCCGGCGCCGATGCCAGGCCTTAAAACCTGGTAACTGGCAAATCAGTAACCTCTGGGTAAATTACGGGGTTTTGGGGTCTCCGGGTTTATCGCCGGGCTTATCATCGTTCAACATGTCCGCCACACTTTTCCCGAAAGCCTGGGCAGCCTTGCCCGCCTCCTTGAATTTAGCCTTTACCTCTTCATCCTTAAACCTTTCCCCCAGTGTCTGGGCAGACTCTTTCACTGCTTTGCCCAGGTCTGCGGCCTTTTCCTTCAACTTGGGGTCGTTGAAAATCTGGCTCATGGCGTTGCCAAGCGCATCAAACATCTCGCCCAGATTGTCCGCCGCACCTTTGTCCTTTGGATTTTTTTGCTGATCCATAATAAAACTCCTTGTCATGACCACTTACTCACTATTTTACTTTAAAAAGTTTAAACCGGCTTCCAGGATAATAATTCAACCGGATAAAATCTGATAATATAATGAGAGAACTTGATATGTCCCCACTTGAAAGGAGGGGTTATGAAACTTGTTAAGGTAGGATCCGGGGCAGTGGTAATAGTGTTGGATCAAGAAGTCACTTCAAAATCCGAAAGGGAACTGTTCGATACTCTTGAACAATCGGGGGTGGCCCGGGGTAAAGCGCTGATCTTGGATTTCACAGGGGTCGAGACGCTGGATAATACGGGTATTAATGTCCTGGTCAAGCTGTATGTGCGCGCCCAGAAAACACAGAACCAGTTATATGCTATCGGATTGAGTTCACCTTACCGCAACGTATTTAGTCTGGCCGGACTGGATAAAATATTTCATATAAACACCAGAGCTTCCGCAATGTTCAAAATGGCCAGCCTTACCGGCAGCAGGGAAGTACCTAGATCGGAATCCCAGGCTGATAGCCGCTGGTCCACGACGGTAGGAATGCTTAAAGTGTCGGCTGCACCCGGGCAGGCTATCAACCTGAATGTGAACGGCCGCAAAACGGCGGGCCCGCTGCAAGGCTTCGGACAACTATGGGAGAAGACCTACCGGATCGACCTTTCGGACACGGGGCTGACACCGGCCCAGATCATCGGCACGGTTAAAAGTAAATTCCCTGAGTTCCAGCCTCCCGAAAACCGGTTTTACCCGACGGATAGGGGCATTGCCCCGGGCGAGATTGTGCTTATCAATGCTCTGACCCCCGGCGGCCTGGTAGCCACAGGGGTGCTGGTGCTTTACGCCGATGAACATACTTTCACCTTCATAACACCGCAGGGACATCCGGAAGCCGGCTGGGTGACATTTAAATCATTCGAGGAAGGCGGACTTACCATCTTGCAGATACAGGGCCTGGCCCGTGCCAGCGATCCCATTTACGAATTGGCTTTCCGCTTCGCTGGTTCACAAATTCAGGAAAAAATATGGACGCATGTGCTTGAGTCCGCGGCTAAATATGCCGGTAGTACAGCGCAGGTGCAAATCGACAAGAGATGCCTGGATACTTCCCTGCAGTGGTCCAGGTTTTTCAACGTCTTTCAGAACGCCCAGATCCTGAGCATGCTTCACAGCCTCACACATCCCTTCAGCAAGAAATAAAACAGCAATACGATATGAAAAGATCCTTCGAGTACGATGCCGCAGTTGTCGGTTCAGGGCCGAACGGCCTGGCCGCAGCTATAACGCTGGCCGAACATGGCCTTAAGGTAGTTGTTCTGGAGGCGGCCGGTATTGAGGGAGGAGGCGCCCGCACTGCGGAATTGACGTTGCCCGGGTTCCGTCACGATGTCGGGTCGGCAATCCACCCTATGGCGGCGGTATCCCCCTTTTTCTCATCATTGCCCCTCTCCCGTTTCGGGCTGGAGTGGGTTAAACCCCCGGTCCAGATGGCACACCCCTTGGATGATGGGCGCGCAGCCCTTCTCAAAACCTCAGTGAAAGAGTCCGCCCTGACCATGGCAGGCGACGCGGAAGCCTATATCAAGTTGGTACAGCCCCTGTTAGACCAGTTTGACGTATTGAAGGAATACCTGCTCGGTACTATGCGCTTTCCCAAAAATCCGCTGCTTTTAGCTTCTTTCGGGCTCAAGGCACTGCGCTCCGCCGAAAACCTTTCCATGAGCCGTTTTAAAGGCGTGCTGGCAAGGGGTTTTTTTGCCGGACTGGCCGCTCATTCAGTCCTACCCCTGAATAAAACACCATCGGCCGCTTTCGGCCTGGTACTCTGTATAATCGGCCATGCCGGTGGCTGGCCCATTCCCGTGGGCGGCGCGGGCAGCATCACCTCCGCCCTGTCCGACTACTTCGCCTCGCTGGGAGGCACCCTGGTAACCGGGCATAAAGTCAGCTCCCTCAGCGACCTGCCCGATGCCAGGGCCTTATTCTTTGATACCGCTCCTCGAGAGTTACTGAGAATCTATGATCAGCGGCTGCCAGGGGCATATAAAAAGTCCTTGCAAAATTACCGCTATGGCCCTGGCGTCTTCAAAGTAGACTGGGCCTTGTCCGGCCCCATTCCCTGGAAGGCTAAGGATTGTTACCAGGCAGGCGCCGTGCACATAGGCGGGACCTTTGCTGAAATTGCCGAGGCGGAATTATCGGCCTGGCAGGGTAAAATCCATCCCAGGCCGTTTGTAATTCTGGCGCAGCCCAGCCTGTTTGATAGCTCCCGCGCACCCGCCGGCCAACATACAGCCTGGGCCTACTGTCACGTTCCCAATGGTTCCACCCACGACATGACGGCATCCATTGAATTCCAGATTGAGCGTTTCGCGCCGGGTTTTAAAGGGCTGATCCTTCAAAGGCACCCATCCACTACGGCCGACCTGGAAGCCGGAAACCCCAACCTGGTCGGGGGTGATATAGTCGGCGGCGCTCAGACCTTAAGGCAGATTTTCTGCCGCCCAACCTGCCGTTTAATGCCTTACACTACCCCTCTCCCGGACATCTATCTTTGCTCGGCTTCTACACCCCCCGGCGCGGGGGTACATGGAATGTGCGGTTTCCACGCGGCCAGCGCCTATCTCAAAAGGCTCAGGATATGAAAATGCTGGACCGGTTGAAAAAAAACAGGCTAGTGAGTCTCCTGTACAAGACAATTAAGGCCTTCGGCTCCGACAATGGCAACCTTTTGTCCGCCGCCGTGGCCTACAACCTCCTGTTTTCCCTATTCCCATTTGCCCTGGCGTTGATCTCGATTGCAGGTTTCATTATGGAATCGCCCGTCTTCGAGCAGAAGGTTATCAATGCGCTGGGCAGCATGCTGCCAATAGCCAGGAATATGATAGCAACGACATTGCATGAGATGGTCAATGCCCGAACCGAGACTGGCGCTATAGCGGTGTTGGGCTTAATATGGGCCGCCTCATCCTTCTTTACCGCTGTGCGTAATGCGCTGAACAGGGCCTGGGGAGTGAAGGCTCAACCTTCCTTCTTCAAAGGCAGGGCCATGGATATTACCATGATGATAGGTGCATTTATCCTGTTTACTCTCTATATCTGGTTTACCACAGGTCTCAGGATCCTGCACACCAGGAATTTTCACAGCGATACCTTCGAATTTCTCAATAGCACCACGCTCTCCGCCACGGTTTTCACGATTGTAAGCGCCGTACTGGCCTTCCTGATAATCCTTTTGCTTTATAAATTTATTCCCAGTGAGAGGCCCCGTTGGAGGGATATCTGGCCGGGAGCTCTTGTAGCCGCAGCTGGATTTGAGATAGTGCGCTTCGCCTTCATCTGGTATATAAAGAATTTCGACCACTACAACCTGATCTACGGTTCTCTGGGAGCGGTCTTTGCCCTTTTGGCCTTCATCTATATCGCTGCCTGGGTACTGCTTTTCTGTGCCAAGCTGTGCGCTACAAACGCTCGCATGAAATCCGGCCAAATATAAGATTCGGATCGGCCTCCGCTTGCCTTCAGGCTGCGTTGATATCGATATTTATGCTGTATAATTCAAAGTGAGGACTCACCATGATCGGATTCCCTGACGCTTACCTAGATATCGAGACGACCGGGCTTTATAGCTGCAACTGCAGTATCACAGTTATCGGCATCTATTTCTGCAATGCATATGAAACCAGCCTGGTACAGCTTTATAACGAGAATCTAACGCGCCGGCATCTTCTGGAAGCGCTCAAGGGATCGGACCACCTCTTTACCTATAACGGCGAGCGCTTCGACCTGCCTTTTATTCGTACCCGGCTGGGTCCGGATTTAAGCCGCATGCACCTTCACAGCGACCTGATGCACAGGTGCCACAGGCACATGTTAAAGGGTGGATTAAAGGTAACTCTCAACCGGTTGGGTGTATCTCGGGAGACCGAGGGGCTGACCGGCTGGCATGCTGTGTTGCTGTGGAACAAATATGCTGCCTCAAATGACCGTGAGGCTCTGGATCTCCTACTGCGCTACAATCGGGACGATGTAGTCAATTTGCGGGACCTTCGGGAGAAGCTGGATCTATTGGACCGGGCAACGTCTGCCCGGGAATAACTGCCAAAATAGAGAGGGGGCTAACTTCAAGATAGCCCCCTCTCTCAACTAAATCTGAGTGGTTGTCTACTGATTGACTATATCAAGTTCCCTGAGGTGCGTGTCGATACCCTTACCGAAGAGCTTCAGCACGATGGGCTCCCCGTTGCCATATTTCTTGTAAACCCTGCAGGTCTCGCAGATGCTGGTGTCGCGACCGGTTGCGCCTTTATCATCCAGTTTGCAATAGGTCCCTTCGATCTCCCAGCAAGGCAAGAACTGATATTTTTCGACCGGGCATTCGCTCTTGATCATATCCGGGCAATTGCACAGTTCGAAACAAGGTGCCTTACCAGTCCAGAAATTAACGCCGCTTTCTTCCTTTACCCCGGCAGCTTTTTTCATATTTACTTTAGTCTCAGCCATTTGATTTGCCTCCTATATTTATGCTGTTTGTTTGTTTTTTCTTTACGTTACCAATTTAGCACTCGCTTTGCTTATCGCCATCCGTTTTAACGCTTAACTTGCGTTTGCGCAAAAGCGCACCTGTCGGCCCGCATTGTGCAGGGGAAAATAAAAATCCCTCCCCTTTTCGGGGAGGGATTAAAGAACTTAATTATGTTTAAGGAGGTTAGACAACTGCTGCTTTTTCAAGCATCTGTAAAGAGGTATTAATGCCACGGCCCATCAACTTCAACTGGATAGGTTTGCCTTCGCCGTAGGTCTTGTATACCCGGCATACCTCGCAAATGCTGGTATCTTTGCCGTCAGTCCCGTAATCATCCAGTTTGCAGTAGGTCCCTTCTATCTCCCAGCACGGCAGGAATTGATACTTGAATGCAGGGCATTCCGCCTTGATCATGTTCGTGCAGTGAGATACCTCCCAGCACGGTGTTTTATCAGTCCAGAAATTGAACCCCCGATCTTCCTTCGGTTCCGCCTTGGTTTCAATCTTTTCTAGTGTTTTTGCCATTTTCTTTACCTCCTGTCTAGCTTCATCTTTAGCTTGACCATAATATAACACCACCCCATTGCAGGAGCATCCGCCGTAATGCTTAGTATGCAATTGCGCTTTTGCGCAACTGCATATTAGTATAGATGCATATTGGTGAACTTTTACTTTATTAAATGCCCCACCGGCGGTAAAATTTTGAGGGCTGCCGGCATAACTAAGCTTGTTTGCATATTCGTTCCGTTATCCAATTATTTCGGGCGATGATATAATACCGACCTAAACTCATGCTCAATCACATAATCCTTCATATTACACGGAAAATTAAGCTATGACCGGTAAAAAGCAGGACGGTGGTTTCTATGGGTGGTGGCTGCTGCCCATCCTCTGCCTGGTATATTCCATACCCATCGGCTTTGCGCTTTACGGGCCACCGGTGATCAACACCTTCATGGCTGACAGCCTGAAATGGCCGCGCGGCGAGATTAACCTGGGCTACTCCATTATCGGACTCATGCTGGGCGTCGGGGCCCTGCTGATACCCTGGATGATGGACCGCTTCGGGCCAAGAAAAACATTGGCCATCGGCGCCGTCATAGCGGCAATCTCCAGCATTTTAGTTGCGCTACTCGGGCATATATCATTGACCTTTAACGGGCACATCTACCCCATTGCCTATTGGATTATCTGCTTCTTTGTGGGATTGGGCGTCTCCTTCGGCACCGTCGTCCCGATTCAAGCTCTGGTCATGCTGTGGTTCAATGTACGCAGGGCGCTGGCCATGGGGCTGGTGCTGGGCGGAGGCGCCATAGGCGGCTTCATCTATCCTCAGATCATAAGCGCCGCCATCGTCAATTCAGGAAGCGACTGGCATGTGGGCTGGTATGTAATCGCCCTGGCCTGTTTCGCAGGAGCGGTCATAGCCATGCTGGCCGTCCGCAACCGGCCGGAGGACATGGGTCAGCACCCTGATGGCTTATCGCCGAACCAGCTACAGGAAGCTATTAAAAATCACAAACAGGAGTTAATTAAAACCTACCGTTCTCCGGTGAACTGGCAATTCCGTGATGCCATCAAAACGCGCACGCTCTGGGCCATCGTAATAGCTATAGCCTTTATCTATTATTTGTGGCAAACCATCCTGACTCAGACGCCGGCGCATTTGCACGACCGGGGTTTTTCCCCCTCAGACCCGGTATTGGTCTTTCAGCCGGCATTTGTCTACGGGCTAATACTGGCTTTCAGTATAATCGGCAGGCTGAGCGTTTCCTTTTTAGGAGAACGTATCGAGCCGCGCTATATCATATCGATTGCCGGCCTGTCTCTTTTAATTGGCGGCGTCCTCTTCTGGCTGGCCTCCAGGGAGAATCTGTGGGCGGTTTACCTTTACCCGCTCTTTACCGGTTTCGGGTTCGGGGCCACTTACGTTTGTCAGCCCCTCATAATCGGCAATTATTTCGGCGTTGGATCGTTTCCTGTGATCAGCAGGATCAGTAGCCCCGTTGGATCGATTTTTCAATATTCGGCGCCTGCCGTTGCCGGTTTTATCTATGATACTAACGGGAGCTATTCTGCAGCAGTTATCATCGGCTGCTCGGGTGCATTGATCGGCCTGCTGTTGATACTCTTCTGCTCACCGCCCAAACCGGTTAAGCTTGAAGCTTGACAGATGGGCTGCTCCGACGTAATTTTATACAGTTCAGACGCTTGTAAATATATGGAATCCATCCCCCAATAAAGTTAAAGGAGCGGTTCAATGCAATTTCAAACACTCTCTTACGCCGAAAAAGAAGGCATACTTCATGTAAAACTTAACAGGCCCGAAAAGAGAAATGCGGTCAACCATCAGGTCATCACGGACATCCGCCAATTCTTCGCCGAGGTGGCCACCAGGCCCAGCGTGCAGGTGGTGCTTCTCTCGGGCGAAGGAAAAGGGTTCTGCGCCGGCACAGACCTCACTTCTTTCCAGGCTGGTGCCGACCAGCAGGATATACGCAGGTTCGTCCGATACTATCAGAGCGCTTTCCGGGAGATCGAATTGCTCGAAAAAGCAGTCATCGCTCTCATACATGGCTTCTGCTTTGGGGCCGCCCTTGAACTGGCGCTGGCCTGCGATATGAGGATATGCACCCCAGAGGCCATCTTCAACATACCGGAAGTTAATATGGGCATCGTTCCGGACGGTGGCGGCAGCCAGAGGCTCCCTCGCGTGGTGGGCATGGGCCGCGCCAAGGAGCTTATCCTGACCGGCAAGGTTATCGATGCGCAGAAGGCGGAAAAATGGGGACTGGTGAACGAGATCGTCAGGCCGGAAGACCTTGAAAAGACGGGGATTGCCTGGGCTAAAGAAATTATGAGCAATAGCGTCGTCGGGGTAGGCCTCTCCAAACGCAATATGGATATGAGCATGAACATGGGCATGGATGATGCTTTGGAATGCGCAGGCATGGCGCAAAGCCTGGCCTTCTCCGATCCCAGCTTCCTGAAGCGGATCGAACAGCGTTTCATGGCTAAGGTCAAAGGCAAAAAAGGCTGAAGACCGTTAAAATATATCTTGATGAAGATTGTTCTGCACATCTGCTGCGGGGTCTGCGCTGCGGGCGCCGCCAGCGTACTCCTGAGTGAAGGCCATACTGTTACAGGCTATTTCTACAACCCGAACATCTACCCTGAAAGCGAGTATTATCGCAGGCTGGCAGCGGCCGAAACAACCGCTGAACACCTGGGTTTTTCGCTGGTCGAAGGACCGTACGATCCATCGGCCTGGCTGTCTGCGACCGAAGCCCTCAAACAGGAGCCGGAAGGCGGTCAACGCTGCGCTGTTTGTTACCGTTTACGACTTGAAAGGTCATTTAAATTTATGCTTGAGACAGCACACGACGCTTTCACATCCACGCTTACCATAAGTCCCCATAAATCGGCAAAAATTATCAACGCCATCGGTGAGGAGATCGGCGGCGAAAGATTCCTGGCCCGGGACTTTAAAAAGAAGGATGGATTTAAGAAGGCCACGGGACTCGCTAGGAGTTGGGAACTATACAGGCAGAATTACTGCGGTTGCCTCTACAGCATGGAGGAAAGTCATGGCTGAACGTATCGACCCCGGAAAAACCCTTAACGCTGTTTCTTTTGGTAGAGGGCTATGAATTTCTCTATAGAGCGGTCGAAGGTCCGTTCGATTTCCGGCGGGAAATAGCAGGCCGGTAATTCGCCGAATCCCTGATGATACCTGATGCATTCGCAGCAAACGCCCTTGCGCGGGCACGGCTCGTAGGTGCAATTGCATTTGGTCTTGTTATCGTTTAGTTTGCATTCTCTCATCTAAAGTTCACCCCGGTGTCAACAAGATTATGTTAATCGAGCGAGGTTATATCGGATGCCGGCCTTGGCTTCAGCTCAAATTTAATTCCGGTTTCTCTAAAAAGCTCCAGAAAGGCATCGTCCGCATATTTTCCGAATGTGACGAAGCGCTTGATTCTGGCATTGGCCAGCATCTTGGCGCAGAGTATACAGGGTGTGTGTGTACAATACAGGGTAGCGCCCTCGAGGCTGACCCCGTGCAGGGAAGCCTGGATAATAGCATTTTGCTCGGCGTGAATGCCGCGGCAGATTTCATGCCGGGTACCAGACTCTATCTTAAGCTCGTCCCTGAGACAGCCCAGCTCCAGGCAATCCTTGACCCCCGCTGCAGCGCCGTTATAGCCCGTCGACAATATATGTTTGTCTCTGACGGCCACCGCACCGACGTTGTGTCTGCGGCAGGTAGCCCTCTCAGCCACCACCGAGGCAATTTTTAAAAAATATTCGTCCAACCTGGGCCTTCTGACTTCTTTCATTCTATAGCCTTTAATATTTTATTGGCCTGGTCTATGAGCTCTTGCAGAGTCGAGTCGTTGCGCAATGTATAATCCGCCATAGCAATGGGGCCGCCCTTGTTGACGTTTTCGATCTCAGCGAAATCGCGTGCTTTTGCCTGCTTTTCGGTCAATGGCCTCACCTTCCGGTCCTGCAACCTTCTATAACGCAAAGCGGGTGGGGACCACACAGCCACAAGATTCAGATTGCCCCTGATTTTATCTTTGAGATATTTGCACTCCTCCCAAGAGTAAAGGCCGTCTACCACCACATCCGATGTCTTTAAGGCTGCTTCGATTTTGGGCAGGCTTAAAACGGCGTAAGCAGGCATGCCATATTTTTTTCGCAAGTCTTCCCTCACGCTCCGCTCGTTCCGCTCGTTAAGTTCAAGGCCCCGCTTGCCCACTTCCTCATCCGTGATATCTCCAAACCTGATCCTTTTATATCCGCTGGATTCAAAGACCCTGGCTACCTCCGATTTACCAGAGCCGGGCATCCCGACCAGCGCTACCAATTTCATAGCTAGATCCAACTTGAAAAATATACCTTCCGGTAATTGCCAATTATAGGAAAAAGGGACTGCCGTGGCAAAACGCCTCTCCGACCATGAAAAATCTCTCTCATGGATGTTCCTGCCGGGTACCTTATCATTTTTTACGAAGGTCGCCTGCATGAAATTTTACGAATTTTTTATATTTTTTTACGTTCAATTTTTAGAAATTTTGCCAATCATATCTACCGCAGATACGGAGCCCTACTTGACAAGCCTCAAACAATCCACTATTCTAATCGTAAATACGTAGGAGGTAAATTAATGGAAGCTTATTGCATGAAATGCAGGGCCAAGAGGGAAATGAAAAATGCCAGGGCCATCAAGATGAAGAATGGCAAACCGGCTACGCAGGGTGTCTGCGCAAAATGCGGCACGAAGATGTTCCGCATCGGCAAAGCCTAGTACTATTATAAGCTGACATTTACAAGGCAAAGACGGCTCAGTAAGCCGTCTTTGCCTTGTACGTTTTTGGGAATACCAGCACTGTAACAATCACGTTTGGCAGGTCAGTCGGCCCGCGGCGATATAATTCCTTTCTTCAGATATACGTCACGCATCACAGCACCTACCGAGGAGAATTTCCAGGCGAATAATATAGTACCTGCCATATAAAGCCCGCCTCCAATCATCAGCGTTAAAGGGGTCCCCATGGCACTTGCCAGACCCCCATAAAGCAGGCTGCCGAAGGGGGCCAATCCCATAAACGCCATAACGTAAAAGCCCATAACCCTGCCGCGTTTATCATCATCGGCGATGCTCTGTAAAAAAGTATTGCAGCTGGCCATGGTTACCACCATTCCGAAGCCGGCCAGCGCCATGGCTATCAGCGATAGCCACAGCATCCTGGTAAAAGACAGCATTATTAGACCTGCACCGAAGATAAGGGACGCTAACACCAGTATTTTGATTATCCCGACCACGTTCCTGCGGGTTGCCATGTAGATAGCTCCGATTAGTGCGCCGACCCCGGCGGCCGTGGTCAGGAACCCAAATATATTGGCGCCCCCTTTAAGTATCTGCATGGCAAAGACCGGCAGAAGTACGGTATAAGGCATAATTACCAGGCTGGCGAAGCTCAACAACAGGATAATATACCTTATAGGCGCAAATCCGAAGGCATATTTCAACCCCTCCTTCATGCCCTTGAAGACATCCGGGTGCTCGATCCCGGCCGGCTTGGGCGTAAGCCTCATGGCCAGCAGGCAGGCTATGACGGCGATGAAACTCAAACCATTCAAAAGGAAGCACAGCCCTTCGCCTATGGTGGCAACCAGTATGCCAGCAACAGTAGGACCAATCAGCCTTGCACTGTTAAACAATGATGAGTTGAGGGCAATAGCGTTGCTCAGATCCTCCTTTTTATCAACCATCTCCACTACAAATGATTGGCGTGTCGGCATATCGACCGCATTGATAACGCCCAACACAGCGCTCAAAAGTATCAGGTTCCATACAGCCGCGTTGCCAGTCATAACCACAGCGGTCAGCACCAGGGCCTGTACCATAGAGAGGGCCTGTGTTATGACCACAATGCGGTGCCGGTTCAGCCTGTCGACGAGGACCCCCGTAAAAGGTGCCAGGATAAAGCTGAAGATGGTCGACGAGAACGCCACCACACCCAGTAAAAAGGCCGAATTGGTCAGGCTGTAGACCAGCCAGCTCATGGCTACCTGCTGCATCCAGGTGCCGATCAGCGATATGCCCTGCCCGATGAAAAACAGACGGTAGTTGCGGCCGCGCAGCGCTCTGAATGTATAGGCAAGCCCAACAGGCTCGTCGGAGATGTGGTTGCCCCGCGATCCTTTTTGTGAAACCATAACGTATTATTTTAATACAATATGAGGGTGGGGAAGAACCGCCATAGATCGCCCGTACAGATGGCCGGTCTTTTTAAACCTCCAATACGATAAATATAGTATAATAAATACAAATGTTGCCTAAAACAGAAAACTATATGCGGGATATTTTTTCTCAACAGTTCCGGCCTAAAAAGATCATCGATAATCCTTCCGAAGATCAGCTCAGGGAGTGGGCACTGGAGCAGGGAGGGATTATTACCGAGTTCGGCAACCTCGCCGTTACTACCAGGGTGCGCAACCGTATCGCCAAATTTACGGAGGTGGTCATGGGCGAACCCGAGCAAGAGTACATGGATCTTGTGTCGGACGTTATGGCATATCTGAAGGACAAGGATATGATCATGCTCGACCGTGTGATGTGCCAGAAACAGGGCTACAAAAGAAAATGCCGCGTTTATGTCGTTGCCGGCTATCCGCGCATACCCCTCATGTGGGGCAATACGCTGTTCCCGTCGGAGTCGGGAGGGCCGGACTTTATCACCATCACCGTCCCCGATTGGCCGGAAAAGAAGGTGTTGGTCTTCCCTGAATCCGGCATGACGCTGATCATGGGCAGCGACTATAAGGGCGAGAATAAGAAAGCTATGTTGCGCCAGGTCATGTACTGGGCTAAAAAAGAAGGCAACCTGGGGCTTCACGCAGCCAGCAAGATATTACGGGTGATGAAGGATGGAAAGCTGGTGGATAAAGGCTTCCTGTTATTCGGCCTCAGCGGCACCGGCAAAACATCGCTGGCCTGCCATTCCCACTGGCTGCGCCCGCCCGAGAGGGTGATCATCCGCCAGGATGATGTCGTGATCTTGAAATCGGACGGCAGCGCAGTAGGGACCGAGGAATCGTTCTATATGAAGACTGATGCGCTGGAACCGGGCGCCCAGCCGCTACTGTACGCGGCTGCCATCAGCCCGCGGGCAATACTTGAGAATGTGCATGTCGATAAAGCTACCGGCAAGGTGGACTTCTTCGATTCCACGCTCACCTCCAACGGCCGTGCCATGGTTAAAAGGCGTGATATAGCCTTCACCGATAACAATATCGATCTGGAACGGGTGGACAATCTGGTTTTCATTACCAGGCATAACGAGATCATCCCTCCCGTGGTCAGGCTATCCAGGGAGTGGGGAGCTGCGGCCTTCATGCTGGGCGAATCTATCGAGACTTCAGCTGGCGATCCCAGCCAGGCCGGCAAGCCGCGCCGGGTTGTAGGTACCAATCCATTCATAGTCGGCTCGGAGGAAGAGGAAGGAAACCTTTTCCTTAAAATCCTGCGAGATAATCCCCAAATGCAGTGTTACCTGTTGAATACCGGCACCGTAGGCGGAACCGTACGGGGCCAGAAGATAACCGTGTTCGATTCAGTGAAAATCCTGGAGATGCTAGCCAGGGATAAGATAGTATGGAAAACGGATGACTTCTGGGGATATGAAGTGCCGGCCGAGATACCCGGGCTGGATATGTCACGCTTTGATTTAAATAACTACTACTCGGAATACCAGATAAAAAAGCTTTGCCAGATTTTAAAGAAGGAAAGGGTAGAATGGCTTTCTCAGTTCCCGGGACTCGACCCTGCCATTATCAGGGCGCTCAAACCTTAACCGCCACCCGTTCTGCCCGAGCAGGTCTAAACATTCATAATATGAAAGATGCCCTATGAAACGCAGCATCCTACTGGTTTTTGCCCACCCCGATGACGAGAGTTTCGGCCTTGCCGGGACCATTCTCAAATACACCCGGCAGGATATTCCAGTAGATTTGATCTGCGCTACCAAAGGCGAACGGGGTTTACGTCTGGACGTACCCGCCGATGTCGATACCGGTACAGCGCGGGAATCTGAGTTGCGCTGTGCAGCCGCTATCCTGAATATCCGGGATATATATTTCCTGGGTTATATAGACGCAGATTTAGATAAGGCCCCCGTCAACGAGGTCACCAATAAAGTGCTTGGCATAATGCAAAAGGTGCAGCCTGCGGTGGTCATAACCTTCGGCCCGGACGGAGTTAGCCGGCACCCCGACCATATAGCCATCGGCAAGGCGGCAACGGCCGCTTATGAAAAGCTGACGTCTAGCCAGCCGGCCAAACTGTACTATGTAACGCTCCCGGCGAGCCTCGTGCCCAACGCTGATGAGTTAGGCATCGTAACCCGTCCCGATGACGAGGTCACCACGACCATAGACATAACAGGATTTCTCGAACTGAAAATTCGGGCCGTCGAATGCCACAGATCCCAGCAGGATGCCCGCCAGTTCGTACAAATGCTACGCCAGAATAAAGCAGCTATTTTTGCAGGCAAAGAATTTCTTTACCTGGCCAATCCGACTGCACATGACAAGGAAACAGACCTGTTTCAGTGATAATCAACCCGCATAATTAGAGACGCGAGCCCGCTCTCACTTGGTCTTCTTCTTGGCCTTGCTGCCTGCTTTCTCGAGACTCAACACCTGCTTGCCATCAACCAGTCCGTAGGAAAAATTCAGCCCGATGGCAGTCGCGGCGGGGGCGAACATCCCGTAAATTGACGCCATTTCCTTGGCCGTCACGCCGAAGTCGCCGAGGAGTTCGGCCGGCGTGGTGCCGAATTTTTTCAAGACCTTTCGGCTCGGCAGGGGAGTTAATATGACCTCTGCTTTTCCGCCAGTGGTCTTACTGGACATAACCTCAGCTCCCATCGGCAGCACCTCGAGCGTCAGCAAATGCTCCATCACGCTTTCAACTTTCTCTCCCTCCAGACCTTCCCACGAGCCCTCGAATTGCTCCCCGATGTAATTCACCCAGTCCTTGATGGGTATCTTGCGCTTCTTGAGGAAACTCATAGTGCCCGCCAGCAAAGCCGACAGGCTCATTTGCGCCCCGTCCAACAATACCTCGTTAGATACACTTTCTTTAGCCATTGCCTACCTCCTCGAACATTTCTGCGTTACTTTTATAGCACCTATATTAAACAGTTGCATCTTGAATAGTCATAAAACAATGACGCGGAAAGTAAAAAAGTTATAAAATCTCCTAAGGTATCCCGGCATAAATGGCTGACCTATGTCTTTAAGGGGTAGAGTTGAATAGAAGCGCGAAGCCTCCCAATATTGCAGTTATCATACCCGCCTATAACGAGGCAGCTTCCATAGGAAAGGTCCTGGCGGATATTCCAAAAAGGCTGGCTGCCGAGATAATAGTGGTAAACAATAACTCCTCCGATGACACTGCCCCCATCGCCCGGGAAAAGGGTGCCATAGTGGTGGATGAGCCCAGACAGGGATACGGGTTTGCCTGCATGAAGGGGGTCGAATACCTTCAATTAGGGCCCGACAAACCGGAT
>JBEKVW010000025.1:0-23843 GCA_049513695.1 Dehalococcoidia bacterium
CCCCTGCCGTCATCCTCCAGCTTAATCACGATATGCCCCTCTTCCTGGTAAGCTGAAAGCCTTAACATGGCCTTCTGAGGCTTGCCTTTTGAGGTTCTTTCTTCCGGCACCTCTATTCCATGATCTACGGCATTCCTGAGCAGGTGTATCAGAGGGTCCTGGATCTTTTCTATGATGGTGCGGTCCAGCTCCGTGCTCTCGCCTTTGATTACAAAATCCAGGTTCTTATGCTGTTTTTGAGCAAGATCCCTTACCAGCCGCGGGAATTTGCTGAATATTAGGCTGATGGGTACCATCCGTACCTTCATAATATCCTGGTACAGCTCATTGATAACTTTGACGATATGGTTGGAAGTATCTCCTAGGTCATGCACCAGGTCGTCATCGGGATATTCCATCTCCAGCATTTTGCCTACCTGGCTGATCCTGGAGCGATCGATTACCAGCTCCTCAACCATATTCATGAGGCTGTCCAGCACTGTGACATCCACACGGATGCTCTGCATAACCTCGGTTTTGATGTTGGGGCCCGCCAGCTTTATCTCTGAACTCGGCGCCGCCATAATGGTTTCGGCCGGCCCGGCCGGCTGAATTTCATCCAGGCTGCCAACCGATAACAGCTTTGCTGCTTCAGCGGATCCGTAGGGCGCGACGATGACTTTCTCAATATCCGAAATCAAACTCAGTCCGGTAACAATCTCGTCGTGCCGCCTGACGCAACATACTATGGCTGTAAATTCGGGCGACACTTTTTCCTGCTCTATTTCCTGCAGGCAGGGGTTGGAAGCGATTAAATCGCCGATGGTGGTGAGATCGTTGTAAATTTGCAGGCTGCGCACAGCCTGCCATTCGCTGCGGCGGTCTATGAGCGCTTTAACAATGTATGCATTCGATCCCTTCTTGACGGCCTCAGCAATCTTTTTCTCCGCACTCTTATTCAGTGTGATGAGCTTGGTATGCTTTTTATCCCCGTTGTGATGCTCGTTTTTGGCCGGTGCGGCGGCCTGTGCCGCGCCGCCTTCGGCGGACTGGTTGAGCTGAGCTACTATAGATTCAATATCGATATCGCTTTCCTCACGTGACACCACTTCGCCTTTTAGTACTTTGAGTGCATCCAACCCGAAAAGCAGGGCATCTATAATCTTTGCATTTACAGTTATTTTATTGTTGCGCAGCTTATCCAGGAGGCTCTCCATGGCGTGCGTAACCTCGGCCATGCGTTCATGTCCCAGCATGGCCGATGAACCCTTGAGAGTGTGTGCTGCGCGAAATATTTCCTGCAGTAGTGCCTGGTCGTTTCCTTGGTTTTCGAGCTTGATGATATCTTCATCCAATAGTTGAATATGTTCCTCGGCCTCATCCATGAATACCTTGAGCTCTTCGGCACTGATTTCACAACTTACAATCATCTCTTGTTTCCATAACCCGGCTCATTGATAATGTACAAAACCGGAAACTCCTTATTTATCGCTAGGCTACGGCATATTCTTTGCTGTTGTTATTGTTTTTCACATCCCCCGATTTTTTCTTGTTATGGCCGTTTTTAGGTGCCACCGGTTCGCCCTCCGTCTTCCCGGCAGTCTCTCTGGCGCTTTCGCTCAGCACGCGGGAAATCTCTTCGACATCCGCCTTCGAAGACAATAGCTTGCTTAAATCCAGCAGGATTATCAGCCGGTCAGCCAGTTTGGCTATGCCGCGCAGATAATCCGCATTACCCTGCATGACCATGGAAGACGGCGTATCGATGGCAGAATTGGGCACCCTCAATACCTCCGTGACAGCATCCACGATGACGCCCACTTCCCCTTCTGCGACGTCGATAATAACGATGCGGCTCTCTTCTGTTTGCTCGCTTACCGTAAGGCCCAGACGCTTCCTTAGATCCAGAACGGGAAGCACCTTGCCACGCAGATTAATTACGCCTTCCACATAAGACATGGCGCCCGGCACCTTGGTTATGTTCTGCATGCGCATGATCTCGCGGACGTCTGAAATGTCGAATCCATAATGTTCCGAGGCCAGGTCAAAGACTACCAGTTGAATTTCGGTCATTGCATTGTTTGCATCTGCCATTTCTATCGTCTCCTTATTAAAAAGTAATGTGCTCTTTGATAATTCCAGGCGGCAGCAATTTCCCCGCTTGTCCGTCGGGACCTCTATCCGGTGCTAACCCCCTTTTACCATCGAATTTTTTATTTAATAAATACGTCCCATTGTGTCAGTACAACCAATCGTAAACAAGTCGCTAAGGGCTAATTTTGATGAGCCAATCGGGTCTCTAAAAGTTGAGCCATTGGGCAACACGCAACCAGATCATCGCTTCTTTTTTCCCTATAACTTTCCCTGCAAGTTTTCTATGGAAAGCCCGCTGAATACATGTAATCTGTGGTTTATGCAGAAGGGCTAACTTGAGGCCAGAGACTAATACCGACAGGCCAACCGGATCATAAATAATTTATCCGATTAGCATCGCATTGAAGCTGAAGCATATGGACTACAGATATGGTCAGTCTTGTCCGGTAAAGAGGCAGGATCGATGGACAGGTTTTCCGGTTTACCGGGTTCTGCGCCCATTTGCATTCGGAGATATCTTATGTAAGCCTATAAAACCGGCAAACTTACATGAAGGGTATACAGGTTTCACTACGTTTAAGGAGTTGAAAGGGGAGAAAGATACCATTTTAATATCTCTGTGCCCCACAGGAGAGCCACCATCCCACCCAGACATAAAAACGGCCCGAAGGGCATGGGATCCTTGCGGCCCCTGCGCCGGCTGAGAAGCAACAGGCCCGCTATCAGTCCGCCCCCTATGACACCAACGAACAGGGCTACAAATATGATAGGGAACCCTGTCATCAGTCCGATTAAAGCAGCCAGCTTGACATCGCCCAGGGCCATGCCACCGCGCGAAACTACGGCAACCAGCAGCAGCAGAATGAATCCCGTCAATGCGCCCAGCAGGGAGCTCACCAGGTAGTTATTGACGATCGAGAAGAAGCCCGTAACAGGGATATGAAAAAACCAGCGCGGCTCGAAATTAAACGCCATCATAGCCGCCGAGAGGATAAATACTATGATAAACCCGGGGTAGGTGATCACGTTGGGCAGCAACATCTTCTCCAGATCGGTTGCCAGCAGAATGAGCAGCACCAGACAGTAAATAGCCGTCAGCGACAGCTCCCAGGTCAAACCGAACCTCCAAACCAGGCAGGCAAAGAGAACTCCGCAGCCTATTTCCACCAGGATCAGGTGAAGGCCGAGCGGTTTAGCGCAGTGAGGACAGCGGCCTTTGGCCAGAGCGAAACCAAGGATAGGGACCATGTATAGCCACCGCCATTTCTGTGTGCACTCACGGCAGTTGGAAAATACAAAGGATCGCGGCTCACGGGTAACGCCGCCGGCGATATAGTTGACCAGGCTACCGCAGAACAGCCCGATTATAAAAAACAATATATATATAAGGTACATAAGTAATTTAACAACAATAATACACAGGCGCGAACCTGCGCCTCAAACTGATCGGTTCACCAGCACTATGGGATTAATTTTTCTGTGACAGATCCCTCCAGGCGGCCAGAGCGAACACCAGTGCCAGCAGACCAAATGCTACCGCGGTATAGGGCTGGTTATCTAAGAATGAAGCAGCAATAGCACCGTAAATGGCGGCAACGGCTCCAAAAAACCAGATATATTTCATGCGTGGCACCTCCCTTTCCTCTAATAATGCCCGAATGCAAAGCAAAGGTCAATAGCTTTGGATGATTATTTTAAATTATTATGCTATTATGAGTGAAGGTCACGATAATTACATTTTTACTGTGACTTTTTAAATATGAAACATTCACATATTTCGCCCTTTCTCAAGGAGATAGTCAGCGACCGCTATGCTTTCTTCTGGGAGATCCCCGAGGGTAAATTCAATATTTGCCGCATGACGGCGACCCGGCTTCAGGTGTCAACACCCGGCGCCCGTCTGGACAAAATGGACGAGGCTTCTCCTTTTATCGTCTGCAAAACGACAGGCAAACGTTTTTATGCCCCCTTAAGAAAAAATCCCGCCCTGCATCGTATGTTTTGCAGCATTACGGACGATTCCGGCATGCTTAAATTCGCCTCTAACTACGGGTTGCTGGGTTTTACCCGGTCCCATGATATCCACAGGCGCGACAGGCAGTTGAGGGGAAAACTGCTGGTCGAATCAGCCCAGAGGTGGCGCTACGAGCTGTCGGAGATGAAGCGGCTGATGTACTTGTGGGAGATACTCAAGAACCGTAGGTACTCACTGCTGGCTGCCCTTATGACCCTTGAAGAAGACGGCATTTATATAATTTTAAATAAGCGCCGGGACCTGATTGCCGCTTCCGATTCCGACCTGGGACGCAGGTGGTTAGTACGAGGTGAACAGCCGCAGGAAGCAGCGCTGCTGTATCTCACCAATTGCATCAACTCCAAAATACGGGGCGGCATATACCCCAGGGCCCTGCCGACCTATAAAAAGAGGGTTTATCTATTCCCGGAGAACCTGTTAACCGCCCTGTGGCTGATGTTCCTCTGGGAGGTCATCGGTGAGGTAAGGCCGTACCTCTGCCCAGGCTGTAATAACTGGTTCGATCCCAGAAGGAGCACTCGAAAAACCTGCAGCGACAGGTGCAGGAAAAGGCTCTCCAGGCGCAAAAGCAAACTCAAGCAGTTGAACTGATGGGGCCAGAAATCACCCGCGGATATATTTATCCTCGCCCATGCCGAAATAATCTTTGATCTCAACCTTGCGGCCGGCCCGGTCGGTTATTGATCCGCTGCAGTAGCCAAAAGGCCCCCGGTAGCGTACCTTGAGCACCAGGAAGTTCATATTGATCTCACCCATGGAAACAGGTTTGAATGTCAGATCGACCATGCCATATCGGTCGTTTATCTGCCAGTCTCCCTCATCGCCATTGGGCCTGCTGAACTTCACAGGAGGCAGCAAATTCAGTTTCCCTTCGACCCACAGGCAGTTCTCGTTATATTTCTCAGCGTCTATGCACTGGTTGTCGGTCAGGTTAAAGCCGATCAATTGCTTATCCCGGTTGTAGCCGGCGGCCGTAACCCAATCATACTTCATCCGGTAAGGGTAGAACCCCTTGTGATCGTCGATAATAGCAAAGCTGCTGCTGCGTAAAAATACCGTCTTCTCGCTGCCTATCGTCATGTTGCCCTGCATGGACATCAGGCATTTATGGGAATACACTCCCCTGTTTTTGCCGAGAGGTATCGATACCACTATGGGCTCCACCAACCCTTCATCGTGAAACATTTCAAAGTGTGCTTCAATATCCGGTACCGTAACCTGGCCTCTGATCTTTATATTTATATAAAACCTGCCCCTGGCCAGCTGGCTGACTATCTCAATAAAGGTGTTTTTATCCTGGTAGGACTGCCTGGCCTGCCAAAGAGAGGAGGGCACCTTAACTATCCAGGAAGGCAGCATCTTTTCGAAAACGTATTTCTTTTTGTTTTCCCTGTCGTAGGCAATGAATTGCGCCAGCGCAGAGATTTTGGCGTTATAGAGCACAGCCAGCAGGAACCAGCGCTCGTTGCCCAACTGAAAGGCCTGCCATTCCTTGAGCCGGAAAGAGAGCACCGGTTTGGGCAGCCACATGCCCAGGGGCCTCTCCGCGCTTAGCGGATTTACCTCCTTGAACTGGCTGCTATAGGTGCCAAAATTGTATTTGCCTCCTGACACCAGGCTGGGGGGCGCCGGTAAAATAGGTCTTGGCAAATAATCTTTCATATCCACACCCTCTTATTGACGCCATTGTGCAACATCCTCTGCAAAATTTCAAAGTCAGCCTGCCGTGTAACTTTATTGTGGCCTAAATGGTACTGCCCACGGCGTAGCCTGCCTTAGTGGCTTCAAAGACGCCGCCGATGCTGAAGGAGTCTCCGATATTGTGTATTTCAGGTGCTATGTGCTCCCTCAGACAGGCCTCATACAGGCTGTCATCCTGCTTCAGCCCGATGGCCAGGATAACCAGGTCGGTTTCCACCTCAACCTCTTTATTGTCAACGGCAATTTTCCCGGCCAGTGGGTTGGGAATATTTTCCTGCAGCACCGGCGACCACGTGTTATAAGGGTCAGGCACGCTGCGGGATACGTTCCGGGCCACTGTAACCGAGCCCTGCCCAACTCTTACCAGGCTGGTGCAATTCATCAGTTTGACCCCTGCCGTTTCCAGGTAGTGGATCAACTGGCCACGGTTGGCGGTGCAGGCATCCTTCATAAAATATGGGAGCATCTCAACAATAGTCGCCTTCTTTTCCATCTCATAAGCCAGCATGTAAGCGACTTCACACCCCAGGGACCCGCCGCCTATCACTACCGGTCGCTGAGCTTCCCCGGCCAGTGCCGGGTCACGCAGGAAATCGACTGCCTGTACCACGAAAGGCTGCCCGATCCCTTCTATAGCAGGCCTGACAGGCCGTGCGCCGGTGCAGGTAACGATGACGTCGAAATCGTGCTCCTTCAACGATTCCGGCGTAACGGCTATATTGAGATACAGCTTCAACTGATAGGTGTTGTGCACATGCTGCACGAGGTTCTCAAGGTATTGCAAATAGTTGGCCACATCATATTTGATCTTGGGGACAGAGCCCGGTACCAGCTCGCCTCCAATTTTATCGAGTTTTTCATACAGGCTGACGTTATGCCCCCTCTCAGCCGCCGTGCAGGCGCAAATTATGCCGGCGGGCCCGGCTCCCACCACCTCTATCCTTCTGGGCCTGGCCACCGGCGCCGGTCGCAAGCTTAGCACGTCTTCGAATCCGCATTGTGGATTTACCGCGCACTGTGTATGGCCACCGCGAATGAATTCATTAAGGCAAGCTTCCTGGTCGCCGATGCAGGGCCGGATATCGTTCACCCGGCCGGCATAGGCCTTGTTGGGCCATTCAGGGTCGGCCAGCAGCGGCCTGGCCAGCATCACCATATCGCACATACCGGAGCGCAGGGCATGCTCGGCCAGGTCGGGATACCCCAGTTTACCGACCCCGACCACCGGGACCTGCTTGCCAGCATTGGACTTTATATCCCTGGCAACAAAATAATCTTTTACCAGTTTGGCAACCGGCAGGAAAAGTCCCGGCGGCATAGGGCCGGGAGGATGCGGCAGCCACCAGTTATCATGGCAACCCAGATCAACATCGAAGATGTCCACTCCCGCTTTGACCAGGTTGGACATGTAGTCCAGCGTCATCTCCACGGTACGCTCCCTTCTGAACTTCTTGAGGGAGCCGATCTCCGCCATGCGTTTACCATAAGTCTCGTTCAAAGCCAGCGAGAGGTCGATGCGGTACATGATCGGGTAGCGGTCGCCGCAACGCTGCCTGATCTGTCTTACCAGATCTATGCCGAATGCCTGCCAGTCCGAGAACCGTCCCAGTTTGCGCCTGTTGAAGGCCGTGTTGGCCATCTGCTCCAGCAGATAGCCTTCGTGGCCATGCAGGTAAACACCATCGATCAACAGGGCCTGGGCATCGGCCGCGGCCTGGCCCGCATTCTTAATGATCTTGTGACATTCGCCGTCCGTCAGGGGACGGCAGGGAATGGCGGGCGTATAGAAATTGGGGTTCCAGGAAGCCGAAACCGGCAATTTAAACTTCGTTACCAGGCATTCGGGGGAGCCGACGCGCCCCAACCCGGGGCTGAGCTGGATAAAGAACCTGGCGCCGTAGGAGTGAACCCCCTCGGCCAGTATCCTCCAGCCGGGGAAGACCGTGCGGGAACGGTCGATGCGCGGCAATATGGTGAGGTCGCCGGGCTCAGTCAGCGAAGGGTCGACATTGAAGCTGACAGGCACCACGCCGGAGGTAATCAGTCCCGTACCTCCCCGGGCACGCTCTATAAAATAGCGGATCATCTTGTTATTGGGCCTTCCCGTTTCATCACACATGCAGACATTCCCCATGGGCCCCATAACAATGCGGTTCTTGACTTTGATGCCGTTGATATCGATGGGTGAGAATAGTTTGTCATAAGGATATAGTTTGTCCGTCATCCGCCCTTCGTCCAGCCGCTTCTCATCGTTGAACCAGTCCCCGTAACCGTCGATCAACTCTCCCACTATGCCTTGATATTTCTTCAGCATATCTCCCCCTTTGGGCAATATTTCAACGGTATTTTAGTTGTATACCGGGGAAATTACTACGTGCTCGGGATTTATACGCAAAATCTCAAAATGTACACGCTGACATTTTCTGGAGCCAGCGGTCAGAGTCGAACTGACGACCGGCGGTTTACGAAACCGCTGCTCTACCACTGAGCTACGCTGGCATTTGAAGCTAATGTTTAGAAAGTTGGCGTTAAATTGGCGTTATTTCTCCGGGAAACGCCCGCGGGAAGAGCGCCGTCCAGCAGGGCCATAGCTTCTTCTTGCATGCCAGATATTATATGCGAGTAGGTATCCATTGTAAAAGCGACGGAAGCGTGCCCCAAGGCCTCACTGATAACCTTTGGTTTAGCGCCTAGTAGAAGCATTAGGCTGGCGAAAGTATGCCTCAGATCATGGAATCTAACGCCCTCCAGGCCTGACTTCCGGGCCAGCCGGGTGAAGGCATGGCTGAGCATGTTCGGGTCAACCGGCTTACCGGCTACACTGAAAACCAGATCATCGGCGGTGTGCCGTCGTCCCAGGCTTTGAAAGAGGGCCTGCTGGTCCTCCAGGTACTCTTTAAAATACAATGCCAGTTTGGGCGTCATAGCGACCCGACGCCGGCTATGGCTTGTCTTTGGCTCTTTGAACTCGCATATACCCCGGCGCTTATAGAGTACCTGTGTAACGGAGATGCTGAGCAGAGTTAAATCAACGTCGCGCCACCTTAAACCCAGGAGCTCCGCAAGCGACGCTGGGATGGGGGCGGCGGCGCCGGCACCGGCGGTTACTTCTGGCAGCCGTCCATACAGGCAGGGACCCCGGCAACATTCCTGGGATACCCACTGTATTCACAGGACGACATGGACGACCTGAGCGCCGTTGAAGGCATAATCGCCATCTTCGGCAACTTCCAATTCGGTTACCGTATCCTGGACCGCAAAGGAATCACTATCCAGCGACTTAACGAGCTCTACGCGGAAGCGGGTCTCATTGGTTTCAAGGTACATGCCCGTGTGGGCGGCTACTTGATAAAACCGTCTAATAAGGCACTCGTACTCTTAACTGAGCACAGCGCCTAAGAAGACTGCAGAGGGGTGTTCGTAAAACGAACACCCCTCACGCGGAGCAAATATATGGCAACTGTCCCGGTATAACCTGAGGTTGCAGTCACCTCCAAGATACCAAAACTTCACATCTATTGGCTGTTCATCTATAATGTTCCTGTTCGAAGCAACTAAGGCAAGTTGGGGGGGAAAGAAAGATTGTAATGCAGCAGTTGTATCAGTGTCCTTATTGCGGCAACAATGTAGTCTACGGCCAGCCAGGATGCCATAACTGCAAGCACCCTCTCAATTGGGGCAGCCCACAACCAGACAGCCCACAACCACAACCGCAAACTGCGCTGCGCTCGGTCGAGAAATCCAAAACGAGTATTTGGAAGATCGCTGTTGGCGTCGCCATTGGCTTACTGCTCTTCTGTTTCGGCTCCTGCGCCATTTGTACTTTCATTGGTTCTCAATCGTTCCTGAATAGAACAACTTCTTCTCAAATAACGATTGATGCAGGTTCGCTATGTGGGGAATATAAAGCAAATCAAGTCGCTGCTGACTTGAAATATAAAGGTAAAATTATAACGGTGACAGGAACGATAGACAGCATCGGTACGGAAATAATGGGACATCCATATATTGTTGTATCAGGAGGGAGTATATATGGCGTCCAGTGTGTCTATCCAGCCACGCAACAATACAAGGAATTTCTTGCCCAGCTTTATAAAGGGCAAAGTATAGAAGTAACAGGAGAATGCCGAGGGCTCATTTTACTAAACGTCCTGTTGGAATATAAATGAACCAGCACCACCTTTTCAACGGGCATTAAATTGGCGTTAAATTGACGTTGAACTGTTTGGGACGGACGGGGATAAAAAGGTATTTCAGCTTCAAAATGGGTTTTTGTTTATTAGCATATTGGAGCTAATTTATACGTAAAGTGACAGCCGGGGATACTATACCCAGAATTACGAAACCGCTGCTCTACCACTGAGCTACGCTGGCGTACGGGTCATAGTATACCCTTAGCGCAATCATCCGGGCAAGCATTTTTATTGTATAAAACACCAGCCTGCGCACGTCCTGTGCTAATCGAAGCGCAGACATCCAGTGCTCCGGACAATAGTCTGATGCCATTAAGTATCCTAATAACCGTCCAGCAATAGGAATGGACACATGTGATATTGACAAGCTATGGCAGGTAATGGTAAATTGTCGCCATATATATCGACCATGCAGTCGAATTTTAGGTTAAACCGCAATTGCTTATCAGGATAAGGCATGATTACGTGAAACGCGTACAAACTATTTTTCTACGGGGGCAGGAAGTGACAGTTTAATATAAACCCACTCGTCCGACAGACAAATTGTTAACAATAACTTTTTAATTTATTTTATTTATGGAGGAGGCCTTTGAAAAGATTCGGAAATCTCGGGGTAATTTTATCCATTGCTTTTGTCCTGATCTTGTGCTTTACCACCTATGCAGCTTTCGGGACGCAGGAGAAAGTATCGGCAACAGCACCCAACCTGCCTTTGCCCACCATAACCAATCCTCCGGCGGCCGGAAAGGTATTTGATCCGGCGCCTGATTCCGCCTTCATGACCAGTCACGGCTATGCCCAGCAGGAGTATTTTATGTCCGGCACTTCCAGCGTCTATGAAAATACCAGCACTTCTGGCTTCGCTATGCAGGTCAGGGGAGGCACACGCAATCTTATCAACTATAAGACCAATATTTTAATACGTTATCCGACTGATCCCACCAAGTTTAGCGGCAATGTAATAGTGGAATTCCTCAATCCAACCGCCGGATATAACATCGCCACCGGGTGGCCGTCTTTCAGAAACCACATCGTAAACAACGGAGATATCTGGGTCGGCATGACCTCCAGGGGACTCATCATCAACAACGCCACTACTTTGGGGGCCTTTGGGGTAAATTCCGGACTTGTCAGCTTTAGCCCGTCACGATATAACACTTTGACCTTTGGCGGCGGTACCCCGATTGCCGGTTCCACCAAAACCGGTGCCACGGGCTGGTACCAGCGCGCTATAGTCTGGGACATGTTCGCACAACTGGGCGTCCTGCTCAAGACGGATACGTCGGCTAATCCCCTGCATAACCTGGGATTCGCCGGTACACTTAAGCCGCAAGATCTGATAGCGCATGGCTATTCTCAGACCGGCGGATACATGATCACCTACATCAACTGGTTCGCCTCATATTTCGATCAACTGTGGGCTGCCGATCTCGGCGGTGGCGTGCATCATATATTTGACGCCTATAACCCCATGGCCGCCGGAGGGATCGTCTGGATCAACGACGATGATATTGCTGCTGACGGCCAGACTACCCTTCCAGGCTATGTTAGAAGTACTTCTGACAACACAATCAAGGACCTGACGGTACCTGTAATGCATGTGAATACGGAGTCTGAGGTAAATTTCCAAACTTATGGCGGTGGCGCATACGCATTTTTAAGCCCTGTTTCAACCAGAAAAGCAGACACGACCCTGTTCCGCCACTATGAAGTGCCGGGGAGCGCCCATATAACCGGACCGGCCGACTTACTATTTCCTGCCCCGTCGGACCAGGCCGCTGCATATATATCCTGTGGACATGGATGCTGTATTCAGCCGTACAGCCAGGTCACAGATTTCCCTCAGGAATGGGCTTTTGACGGCATGATCAACAATCTCGAGCAATGGGCCGCCAATAATTCATTTGTACCGCCTCTCGGCGACATTATTACAACCGATACCAGCGGTCCCAACATTGGCGCTATCCAGAGGGACGGCTTAGGGACCGTGGCGGACCAGAATGGCCGTTTCGGCAATGCCCTGGGCGGCTACAGGACACCTGCTATAGAGATCCCCCTTGAGGAATATTTGCCCTATTTTGACGGGTGCACAACCTGCAGCACACTTTGCTCAGCATGCAAACTCTTCTGCCCACTCTACGGCCGATCCTATACTGAGAACATGACTTTCCTTAATGGAGAATACGGTACGACCTGCAATTACATACAGGAATTCGACGATGACGTCAATTTCCTTATGAATAAAGGCCTTTTGGATCCGGCCGACAACACCTCCATATATGCTGACGGCTGCGCCATGGTCGCTGCCAAATGGGCTGCCTGCTCTCTCTGCAACACCGCCGGTGTGTCCGGCCCTACTCAGGCCTCGGTCAGTACCAGCCTGGGCACTGTCAAATTCGCCAGCAGCGGCGGCAAGATCACGGGCCTGACTAATATCCCCTCCTCCAGCCTGACCTGCTCAACCGGCGGCTTCATCTTCCCCTTCGGCATGTTCTCCTACAGCCTCACCAACGTTGCCCCGGGTGCGACTGTTACCGTTACCATCGCCACCCCCATTCCGGTACCCATGGGCGCCAAGGTTTTCAAATGCCAGAACGGCATCCTGACCGATTTCTCAGCTAATTCCAGCCAGCTTGATCCCAATACGTTCGTCCTGACCCTTAAGGACGGCGGCCCGGGCGACGCCGACGGAGTGGCCAACGGCACCATCGTCGACCCCTGCGGGCCGGCCTTCATGGATACCAGCCCGCACCAGTCTTCTGCGCCACAGATTCCCAAAGTGGCCCAGGGGCCCGCGCCCATAGCCAATATCGCAGTCCAGAGCGCCTCGCTCTCCACCGCCAAAGTAGCCCCGGGCACACCCGTTACCATCACCGCCGATGTGGCCAACAAGGGCACGGCCGACGGCTCTACCCAGATCAAGCTCTTCGTCAACGGACAGGAAGAAGCCCATCAGGGAGTCACGCTCGCCAGCGGCAGCAGGACACCCGTAAAGTTCACCGTCAGCCGCGATGAGCCCGGCACCTACTCCGTCTACGTAGGCAGCATACCGGCCGGCACCTTCGAGGTCAACCAGTTCGCCGATCCCAACCTCGTCCTCTACATCAGCGGCGCATTGATACTCTTGGCGCTGGTCGGCGGCGTGGTCTTCATGGCAAGCAGAAAACAACAGGCACGATAACCGGTCATTGCGAGGCCCGTCAGGGCCGTGGCAATCTCATCGCATTGGGTCAGGCTTCACGCCTTCGATCAAAGGATTGCTTCGCTATCGCTCGCAATGACGATTAGTCGAAAAAACTAAACAGATAGGGCCGCAGCATTCTGCTGCGGCCCTTTAATTTTTCCTGTGAGAGTTATTAAAGTTTGACCATTTTAACGCCGGTGATTCCGGGAACCTTGAGTATCTGTTTGACCTGCTCCTCGCCGGCCGGCTCATCCAAAGTCAAGATCATGAGAGCTTCGCCCCGTTTCTCCAGCCTGGCCACCTGCATGGCACTGATATTGATGTTGGACTTGCCGGTGATGGAGCCAACCGCGCCGATCAGGCCCGGTTTATCCGTATGGTAGCACAGCATGAAGTATCCGCCGGCCGGGACTATATCCAGCCAGAACTGGTTGATCCTCACTATATGGAGCTCGTTGCGCAGCACTGTGCCCGCGACGTCCACCGCGCCATCCGAGGCGACAACTTCCAGAGAGATTAAGCTGGCATAGTTGCTGACATCGGTTTCCTTCTGTTCGGCTATCTTCAGGCCGCGCTGCTGGGCGATCAGCCCGGCGTTAACCAGGTTGACCCTTTCCTCGCTTACCGTCTCCAGCAGGCCGCTCAGGATGCTGGCTTTCAAAGCGGCGGTGTCGTATTGCGCAATTTCGCCCGAGTACTTGATCTTCAGACTCTTGATCTGGCCCTGCATCAACTGCCCGGCCATCCTGCCTACAGTATTGGCTACGTCCATGTAGGGACGCAGCACTTCCAGGACCTCTGACGAAATCTGGGGTACATTGACGGCGAAACGGGCGGGCTTCCCGTTCAACACGTCCAGTATCTGGTCGACCACGTCGATGCAGACGTTGGTCTGGGCTTCCTTGGTGGAGGCACCCAGGTGCGGTGTAACTATTATCTTGTCATTCTTAAAAAGTATGCTTTCGGTGGTGGGCTCTACAGCAAATACGTCGATGGCCGCTCCCGCCACCCTGCCTTCCTCGATAGACTTGACCAGGGCCTCTTCGTCGATCAGGCCGCCGCGTGCACAGTTGACGATGCGGACACCCTTTTTCATCATGGCCAGTTCCTTGGCCCCGATCATACCCTTGGTCTGAGGCGTCAGAGGCAGGTGCAAAGTGATGAAATCGGACTCCTTATAAAGCTGCTCAAGGGGCATAAGCGTTATGCCCAGGGATGCCGCATAGTCGTCCGAGGCGAAGGGGTCGAAGCCGATCAGCCTCATCTCAAAGCCATGGGCACGGGCTGCCACGGTGGAACCCACATTGCCCAGGCCGATGATGCCCAGCGTCTTATTGCGCAGCTCTACCCCCACGTATTCTTTGCGGTTCCATTTGCCGGCTTTGAGCTGGGCGCAGGCCTGCGGTATATTGCGGGCCATGGCCATCATCAGGGCGATAGTATGCTCGGCCGCAGCTACCGTATTGCCGGTAGGTGCATTGACCACCATGATGCCCTGCCGGGTGGCGGCGTTGATATCCACGTTGTCCAGGCCAACCCCGGCGCGGGCGATGATCTGCAGCTTGGTGCCGCATTTTATAACATCGGCCGTTACCTGGGTCTCGCTGCGCACAATCAGGGCGTCGTAATTGCCGATTATAGCCTTCAGCTCATCGGGTTTCAGGCCGAGCTTAACATCTACATCGGTCTTGGCCTTCAGGCTTTCCATGCCCTCCGGAGCCAGAGGATCAGCTACAAGTACTTTCATAGATAACCTCCCTAGTTATTAGTAAATTCCAAATTCCAAACAGTCTTGTTGACACGTCATTGCGAGCAGTAGCGAAGCAATCCTTCTGGTTTACTAACCCTAGCCTTCGATCAAAGGATTGCCACGGCACTCCGTGCCTCGCAATGACGTTCAAGACAAATAGGGGCTTGGCTTCTTATTTTTATTTCTTGGCTTTGGGCAATGCCTGGTCCATGGCCGCGGTTATCTCGTCCATATCCTTGTCGGTGATAAAACCGAGATGGCCGATGCGGAAGGCCTTGCCTTTCATGGCGCCCTGGCCTCCGGCGATCTCTACTTTATACTCGGTGCGCAGGATGGTACGGAACTTGCCCTCGTCGATATCGTCCGGGGCGTGCACCGCCGTCACGGTGTTAGAAGCGAATTTCTCTTCCGGAACCAGTTTAAGCCCCTTGGATTTCACCCAGGCCCTGGCCTTATCGGCAATGCGTGTATGGCGGGCGAAGATGTTCTGCAGTCCCTCTTTGAGCATCATATCCAGTGCTACATCCAGGCCGAAGTAGATCGAGACGGCCGGCGTCCAGGGTGTCTGGCCGTCCGCCGCGAATTTCTTGGCGCGGCTGTAATCGAAATAGAACCTGGGCATTTTAGCTTCGGCATGGGCCTTCCAGGCTTTCTCGCTGATGCTGACAAAGGCCAGCCCCGGCGGTACCATCCAGCCTTTCTGTGAGCCGGTCACCACCACGTCAAGACCCCAGGCATCCACCGGCAGGTCAATTGAGCTAAGGCTGCTGACCGCGTCCACCAGGATGAGCTTGTCGAACTCTTTAACTACTCTGGCGATCTCCTTGAGCGGGTTGGTAGTGCCGGTTGAGGTCTCATTATGCGTCACTAAAACTGCCTTGATGGCAGGGTTGTCTTTCAAGGCCTTTCTGATATCATCGGGATTGGCTGCCTTGCCCCAGGCATATTTAAGCGGGATAACTTCAGCATCGTATATGGAGGCGCAATCAGCAAAGCGATCACCGAAATAACCGATGGAAACGCCCAGCACCTTATCTTTAGGCGAGAGCATGTTAACAACTGCGGATTCGAGGCCGCCGGTACCCGCAGTAGTCAGGACGACGAGATCGTTTTTGGTCTGAAAACACTCTTGCAACCTGGGGACGATCCGGTTAGTCATCTCGGCAAATGTCTTGCCGCGATGGTTGATCATCTGGCGGCCGACGGCCTTCAGTACGTCATCCGGGCAGGGGGTTGGGCCGGGTATTCTCAATTGCATGGTTCAGCCTCCAAAAAAATTAGTCCGTAAATTATATATGATTTAGCTGATGATTGGAATTTAAATATGCGCGTATATTTATCAACGCTGAGCGATTTATCCCTCACCCCTTCCCATATCGGTTCTGCTATATCTTAGTTCTTAGCGAGTGTGTGACATGATAGACTTCATCGCATTAAATATGTGGGAGGTTATTTTCTCTTAGATTGTTCCTGTTTCAAATTCAGCAGAACATCTACTCTCCGGGCTATTTGTTGTAGCAAATCATCTATCTCTTTATTAAGCTTTATAGTAAAGTCATATGTTGGACTTTGCACAAATTCAGTTAGTACCAACCCTTCAGGCCAAAGCTTATCGATCAACCCTCTAAATAGTAATAAAATGCTACCTCGATATGACTGCCCTATGTAGTCATCTATCAAAGCATTTAATTGACTATCCGCGAAATATAACTTTATAGACCTTATAGTTTCACTTAGTTGCTTGAATGACCTGTCCTTATCCCGTAGTTTAAATAGGCTTCGGTGGTAAGTATCCAAAACATGATCGGCAGCGGATACGCTTACGGGATCGTTCAATTCGTTAGTTGAAGTTAAAAATATAGAGAAAGCTAGACTTGCCTGATCTTCATTTATTGGTTCATATAGGTCATTTATCCCTATCCCTTCAAACATAATTGTTTCCAGTGCCTTATAATCGATTGCACTATCTACTACCCTAGTCGCAACCATAGCATGCTTGATAATCTCATGCCAATCTCCCCATGTCATAAATTGATTAATCCTACGATCTGCAAATGCAAGCATGCGTTCATGTATCTTTATTAAGGATGTTGATAATAGCTTCCGCAGATTCCGTTGCTCATTCCATATTTCAATACAAGCTGAAATTAATACGACTGCTACCCCGATAGATATTGGGGAAAGAATAATGATATATGGATTGGCTATAAGCCATTTCAATATAGTTTGGGAAGTGCTTGCATCTATTAAAATTTGGAAAGCCATGTATTCCCCCAATTCTTTGAGAAGCCAAAGGGCAAGAGTGATAAAACCCGTTGATAGTAGCGTCCAAATTGTTCGTATACTAGTAATCTTTTGGATGAAGCGGCGCATGCTAAACCACATGATGACTCTTGCCTCCCAGAATAATTGAACCTACCAAGCAAGATTTTATCATAGGTATAATGCCAACAAGCAAGGTTTGATTGATCTGATAGAAGGGGTAGATTGGCTGGTTTGGGTGGTCCCAATAGGATCGGGATGGCTATTGGAATTTGGAATTTGTTCAGTATTTAGTGTTTTGTGTTTGTTTAGAATTTAGTGTTTAGAGTTTAGGGTTTTCTTTTTATCTTCAAAAAGCGCCTTTTGCCCACTTTAATGATGCTTCCATCATTCACCTTCTGAATCTCGATATCCTCGGTCACGGGTTTGCCGTTTATCTCCACGGCGCTCTGCTGCATCAGCCGCCTGGCATCCGAGCGGCTTTTGGCCAGCCCGGCCCGGCAGATCTCGGCTGACAGTGTGGCATCGGAACCGGCAGGTACGCTGAGCACAGGGATATCATCCGGCAACTCTTTATGCTGGACGGTGCGTGCAAACTCTGCGGCCGCCTCCTGAGCGTCTTTTTCACTCCAGAAGTCTTTAACCAGCTCGTGGGCCAGCACTTTCTTCACTTCCATAGGGTTTAACCTGCCCTCGGACATGCGGGAGCTATGATGCTCGATCTCGGCATCCGGCATATCGGTCAACAGCTCCAGGTAGGGAATGATCATCTCGTCGTTAATGGACATGGTCTTGCCGTACATTTCGTTGGGCGGGTCGGTAACACCGATATAGTTGCCCAGGCTCTTGCTCATTTTTTGCAATCCGTCGGTGCCGATCAATAGCGGCATAAGGAAAACCTGCTGGGGCCGCTGCCCGACCATCTCCTGCAACTGTCTGCCCACCATGCAGTTGAATACCTGGTCGGTGCCGCCGAACTCGACGTCCGCTTCGATCATAACCGAGTCGTAGCCCTGCATAAGCGGGTACATCAGCTCTGTAATGGCTATGGCATGCCCCTCGGCATAACGTTTGGCAAAGTCCTCGCGGGCCAGGAACTGGGCTACGGTAAATTTAGCCGTCAGCCTGATGACATCTTCCAGGCCGAACTTGCCCTTATCGAACCACTCGCTCTGCCAGCGCACCTCGGTCCGTTCTTTATCAACGATCCTGAAAAACTGCTCCATATAGGTCTGGGCGTTAAACTTCACCTGCTCGGCGGTCAGCATGGGGCGGGTCAAGGAGCGTCCGGTGGGGTCGCCGATTCTGGCCGTCCAGTCCCCCACGATCAGTACCACCTGGTGTCCCAGCTCCTGGAACTGGCGCAGCTTGCGCAGGCCCACTACGTGCCCCATATGGATATCCGTGAAGCTGGGATCGAAGCCCTGCTTCAAGCGCAACGGCTTGCCCGATTCCAGCATCTTGATCAGCTCTTCCTCATTGATGATCTGGGTTACGCCCCGCTTCAATAGCTTCTTAAGCTCGGTCCCCGATAGTTTCTTCATTAGGTTATTACCTCGTCAGAAAAATTCCCGAATATTTCCCTGGCCTGCATTACATCTATGTGCATTTGCTTTTTCAGCCCTTCCAGACTATCGAATTTAATCTCGTCCCTCAATCTGGTAATTAAATCGATCCTGATGTGCTGTCCGTAAAGGTCGCCGTCGAAGTCCAGGATGTAGGTCTCGATGAGGCGCTTCAGCCCGCCGAAAGTAGGGCGTACCCCGATATTGGTCACTGAATTGAGCTGCTGGCCCTGGCAGTGGGCAATGGTCACATAGATGCCGTCCTTGGGAAGGGCCTGCTCCGGCTGGACCTCGAGGTTGGCTGTTGGAAAACCCAGCGTGTGGCCGCGTCGGTCCCCCTGAACAACCGTGCCTTCCAGGCTGAAAAGCCTGCCCAGCATCTTCCCCACCTTTAAAATATCGCCCTCCGCCAACAGCCTGCGTATGGCGCTGCTGCTGATGACCTCGTCGCCCAGCCTGGCCGGCTTGACCACCTCCACGCGGAAATCCAGTTCCTCCCCGATCTCACGCAGGTGGGCCGGATCGCCCTGCCGGTGTTTGCCAAGGGCAAAATCGGGGCCCAGCACTAGGTCGCACATTTTAAGATATTTCTTCAGCAGCAGGACGAATTCCCTGGCAGTGAGGCCGGCTACGCTCCTGGTGAATGTCACCGGCACCACCACGTCAATACCAACTTCTTTTAACAGCCTTACCCTTTCCTCCAGCGTGCATATCCAGGGCAGGGCGTCCCGCCGCTTCAACACCTTCTCCGGGTGCGTTTTAAAGGTCACTACACCCGCAAGGCAACCCTTCTCTTTGGCCCTGGCCACCAGGTGGTCAAGCAGGTATTTATGGCCGAGATGCACGCCATCGAATACGCCTATCGTCAGCATTGTCGGCTGTGCGGGTGTAAAGGCGGCTAACTCCTCTTCTATGTTCATAGCGTCGATCAGGTCGATATTTTAACATTATTACCAGTGCTATTCATAGCCGTTCGTATGCAATTAACACCGGGGCGGCTTTATATTCGTAAGAAAAATAGTCGACGGCCCGGAACAATTACCCCGGAGTTCGGCCTTCTCAGAAACGATCTTTTTACACCTTTGCGGCTGTGTTATAATAGCGCATATTCACTAACCTAAGGGGGGTAGGAAATGAAAATCAAAGATATTATGACCTGGAATGTGGTTACGGTAACCAGTGATACCCCGATCATGGAAGCACGAAAAGTTATGGAGACCCATAAGATACGGCGCGTGCCGGTAGTAGACAAGGGCAAGCTTGTCGGCGTGGTCACTCTGGACCGCATTATAGGTGTTGGCCCTTCACAGGCAACCAGCCTCAGCATATGGGAGATAAACTACCTGCTGGCCAAGATGAAGGTTGGCGAGATCATGCAGAAAGATGTTGTTACCATTGAGCCCGACGCCTCCATCGAGCAGGGCCTTTCCCGCGGCTTCAATAAGAAGGTCGGCATCATGCCCGTTGTCGAGAACGGAAAGGTCATCGGTGTAGTGACAACTACCGACTTTATGCTCAAAGTGCTGAACGTTTCGCTGGGGGTCGGCCTGCATGGTATCCGCCTGAATATTGCCAACGCCAGCCAGGCCAAAGATATAAGGGAAATCATGGAAATAGTTGAAAAGAGCGGCCTTAAGGTAATTGCGGCCCATACCATGCCTCCGGCCGAGGACAGCCCCATGGGCTTTTCACTGCAGCTCGATACGGATGACGTCAAAGACCTTATGAAACAGATCGAAGCCAAAGGCCACAAGGTGATCATCGTACCCAAGTAATAACTATTTGCAGTTTAAAATCGGGACAGGGCTTCGGCCCTGTCCTTGTATATAGAAAGGTATTTTAGGATTTTATATCGATGTTGCTTTTTTACATCCTCCTGGTTGTAGCTGCCTACCTGCTGGGCGCGATACCCTTTATGATACTGATAAGCCGCGCCAGGGGCGTGGATATCTCTCACGAGCCCGACCTGCACCACGCCATGTGGTATAAGGTGGGCAGGAGGTGGGGGCTCCTCGGAGTCCTGCTGGATGTCCTTAAGGGTGTGGCGCCCATCCTGGCCGGCCTGCTCCTCCAGTTCCCGCTGACGGTCACGGTTCTGGCCGGGCTGGCCGCCACTTGCGGGCAGATGTGGCCCGTTTTCCGCAAATTCGACGGCGAGCGCGGCAATACTACAGGGGGAGGTATGATCCTCACACTAACCCTTGCGCTCAACGGCATACCGACCTTAATCATTGCTGTCTGTTTTGTGGTTCTGGGCATCATTCTCAGGACGGTTACCCGCTGGCGGGCCAGCGGCGCCAGTCTTAACGAGCGCCTCAGGTTCAAAGGGAGTCACAGCATGGTGTTGCCGCTGCTGGTAATGGCCGGCTTTGCCTCATGCCCCATCACAGCGCCGATATTCGGATTGCCCATCGAGATGACTCTGGGTTTCCTGGCCGTGCTGACCCTGCTCCTCATCCGCCGGGTGACGGCCGGGCTGATGGACGACCTGCGCAACGGCTTCCGCTGGAGCATAATCACAAACAGGCTGCTCTACGACAGAAGCGAAATCTAAGGTATTATCCCTCACCCCTTCCCCTCTCCCAGGAGAAGGGCTTTCTTTTTTTCTAAGAGGGAACCGGTTCCCTCTTCAACGCCTTTTTATTTATTTTTAAATTAGAATTTATTTGGTCCCGATTGTATCGGGATGGTGACTGAAACTTTCCCTATTGCGTCCCCGAGGCTCATAGTTGTTATCCTGTTGGTTATTGCCCCTCGTGATTCACTGGTGTATGATTGTTACTAAAGTACTAGTACGAGAGTTCTATTGACAGATGCAGGGAAAATAAAAGTCATCATTGCGGACCAGCAGCCGCTGTTCCGCAAGGGCATCGAGTTCTTCCTCAAGCAGGCGAACGATGTCGAGATCTGCGCCGAGGCCAGCACGGAAGCCGACCTGGTGACCGCGGTCGTGAGGGATACGCCGGACGTCGTGCTGCTGGATATCAGCCTGGCCAGTGACGGCATGGAGCTGGCCAAAGTGGTAAAGCAGCATGTGCCCAGTGTGGCCGTGATCGTAATCTCGCCGTCGCCCAATGACGAAGGCCTTTTCATGGCCATCAAGGCCCGCGCCGCCGGCTACGTTAGCCGCAATATTTCGTCGGACGAACTCATGTCCATCATACGGCGCTCATCCAAAGGCGAATACCCTCTTAACGACTCGTTCCTCTCTCAGCCCAAGGTTGCGGCGCAGGTGCTGGAGCAGTTCCAGGACTTCTCATGGGGCAACGGGGTGGAGAGCTTCGTATCGCCGCTGACACCGCGCGAGACCGAGATACTCAACTATATGGCCAAAGGCTATTTAAACAAGCAGATTGCCAATATGCTGGATATCAGCGAGCAGACCATCAAGAACCACGTCACATCCATCCTGCGCAAGCTGGATGCCAATGCCCGCACACAGGCCGTCATCACCGCCGTCCGCCGCGGCATCATCTCACTGAGCTAGCACTCAGTGGGCATTATCAAACTCGTTATCCGGAGGCGTATAGTGCTTGCTGTCGAACTCATTATCAGGTGGATTGTGGGCGGAGGAGTTGGCGTTTGACCGAGATGGGCCCGGTTGGGCGGACTGGGAGTTCTGGGACGATTGACCTTGCTGAGAACTTTGTGCATTTTGAGAGGACTGAGCAAGGGAAGAATTGGCGGTTGGTTTACGCAGCGAATTTATGGTAAAAAGAGCGGCCGCGAAGACAATTATGATACCGGCAAGAATCAAGGCGCCCTTCAGCACCGGGTTCATACCTTTTGGACTCTTGTATTCCTCGTATCCAGTTTGCGGCGCCGGCACTGTTTCCTGTCCCGACCAGGGCAACCTCATCCCGCAATTCGGACAATTATAGTAGGTATTGTTAACATATGCTCCGCATTGCGGGCAATTATAATAAAAGGGCTGCCCGCAGTTAATGCACTGCCCCTGCCCGTAAATATTGACCCAGCCGCACCTGTTGCAATAAAAACTGTTTGACATCTTTCATTTTCCCAGCGGAGGTGATGAGAAGTCCGCACTTTTCATTATCAAGACGCTAACTCCAGTCTGCATATCATTGTACACTAATATTACGTCAATTAGATTTCCTGAGCCAGTGATCGTGCTTTGATGGCTCAAGAAAAATCCACAAATAAATAATTACAAAGTTCTAAAATTTACGATGGGAAAACGTTATTTGAACGAATCAGGGGAATTGCGTCAAGAGTAGAGACCTGCAAAATATTCGGCCCTGTCAGTCAATTTAAATGCGGCGCATTAGTTTTCGTGAATTGCCAGGTTATTAATTGCAGCGCCTGGGACTTTCAGTATATTATTCACGTTAGAATTGTTAAATATTTGATATCGCTAGGAAACACTTCAAAATAGCCATTTTATCAGGGAAATATGAAAATTATCTCAGATGAATTCCCTATATTCCGGCATTTCGGGACAGTGCTGGACTATCAGGATCTACAATATAATCCGTGCAACGATATAATCTTTCCCAGCGTTATTGAAGCCTACAAATACCTCCGGGCGCCACTGGGGAAATATTATATGTATTACGCTCCCCACAATGCCCCGGGCGGAATCTGCCTTTCATACGCTGACTCACTGACAGGGCCATGGCATGAGCATCCTGCCAATCCCCTGATAACCAAAGATTGGCCGCCGTATTATACGGTCAGTCACGTATCCAGTCCGCACATCCTCTGGGTACCCGAATCTGATAAGTTCTTTATGTTTTTTCACGGCAACAACTTGTTTACACGTTTCGCTGTCACTGAGGATGGTATAAATTTTTCTTATGGCGATGAAGCCGTAACCGACCAGGATTTTGATTGCAGGACCGGCGCCTTTTACGCCAGAGTATTTCCTTTTACTATCGCAGGTAAAGACAATTGCTATGTAATGCTTTTAATGTGTCAAACACAGGATGGAGGTGCTATATACCTTGCCTATTCCCGGGACTGCCGGAAGTGGAAAACCCGGCGCGAACCTTTGATCACACCGGAGCCGGGCACAGGATTAAAATACATCTGCTCTCCTTGGTTATGGCATCATAACGGC
>JBEKVW010000026.1:0-23594 GCA_049513695.1 Dehalococcoidia bacterium
GGGATCAAAGGAGGTCTTAACAGGGCTGGTCGGCATGGAGTTATCATCTACTGAGGTTGTCATAACTCCGGCGGTAACAGATGAATTATCGGGCTTGGCGGCCGGAGGAGTGTTTCCTCCGCTCGAACATGCCGAAAGTATGCATAAAGCTGCAAGGATAGTAACCATTAAAGCCGATATCGATTTCATCTATTTGCTCCAAATCACATTTTCGATGCGTTGCCGACTAACTGTCCATATGCAATTTTAGAACCAACAATATTAATTTTCAATTTTCGTACTTGCGGATGCCGCCCGACATTCCGGGGCAGATCTATTTCTTAGCTTTAGATTTATGACCGAAGGGACATATTTGAACGCAGATGCCACAAGCCTCGATCCCCACTTTTTGTTTTCGTTCCTGCCATATGTATTGTAAACACTTGTGAGCATCCATTCTGACTTCCCTGGGCTCGCTCTGGTCGAAGGTCCGCCCTGTGAAGGCCCCGGCAGGGCAACTTGAAACACACAGATTACAACCGCCGCATCCTTTTCCGGTATAAGGCATTCCTGCTTGGCCGACAAAATCCGTTAATATGGTACCCCACCTGACGCGCGGCCCATGGTCAGGAGTTATCAACAGGCAACTCTTTCCTATCCATCCCAACCCGGCAAGATTGGCAGCCATCTTATGTGAAAACAATCCGGTCAGATTTGGAGCGTCTACCGTGTGGCTGGCCGGAACAGCCAGCGCCTGATATCCCGCTGCTATAACAGCTCCGGCAACGGATAGGGTAATATCGTTGATCCGCGGATTTACAACCTCGTAAACATGATACCTGTAGTTGCTAAGTGCAAATAGATCGTCAGTATCCTTTATGGCATCAACTATATCATCCAGCAAGGGAAACCCGATCGATATCGCCGTTTTGTACCTGGATATCAATTTTGCCTCATAGGGGGTCGTCCGGCCGTTTTTGGCCAATTCAAGATCAGCCATGCCGAAATAGGCGGCCCCCATTTCCAGGGCTATTTTCTTGACCTTTGGTCTCAGTTCCACATTTAACCACCGGCACGTTGTTATGGAAATATTACCTGTAAAATGCAACCCTGTAAATTAACGGGCGTTATTTGTATTATGAAGTATCCAGCCGCTATAATCAGCTTTATGAAAATCCCCGTGTTGCACGGCTGGGACCTCACAACCGCAGAAGCACGCGAATTACAAGCCAGATTAGCCTGCAGGGTAATCCGCCGAAAGACTGGCATCAGACCGCAGACCATCGGCGGAATCGACGTATCGGTATCCCGTTTTTCGAGGCTGGGACGAGCGGCTGTGGTAGTCTTAAATTATCCTTCGATGAAACTGGTCGGTGTGGCCACAGCTGAAGCTGAAATTGATTTCCCTTATATCCCCGGTCTGCTTTCATTCAGGGAAGCGCCACTGGTTATTAAAGCCTTTAAAAAGTTAAATCGCAAGCCAGATATGATCATGGTTGACGGGCAGGGCATAGCCCATCCGCGCCGGTTGGGCATCGCCTCTCACCTGGGACTATTCCTGGATATCGCCAGCATAGGCTGCGCTAAATCCCGTTTGACAGGCACACATGATCAGCTACCCCCGGAGAGAGGCGCTTACAAGCCTTTGATCGACGGCGACGAGATAATTGGGGCTGTACTGAGGACAAAGCTCGCCATCAACCCGCTCTATATCTCGATCGGCCACAAGATCGATCTCGATGATTCTATATCATATGTACTCAACTGCTGCCGTGGCTTCCGCCTGCCCGAACCTACCAGGCTGGCACATATGGCAGCCGGCAGGACACAGGAAGCTAAAAAACTTAAAGGTTAACATATCAGGAAAGAACTATGCTGGAAGAAAAGAACCGGATCGAAGAGCTGCATCGCAGGATATCTGCGATCATGGAGCATCTTTGACATCGCAGGCAAGGAGAAGGAACTGGCGGCTTTAGAGGAACGGACTTCGGACCCTCAATTCTGGTCGGATCAGCAGAAAGCACAGCTCACCATGAGGCAGATCGGCGCACTCAAGGACAGCGTTTCGACCTGGAACGAAATAAGCAAGAAATCCTCAGAGATCTCCGAGGTCATTTCTATCGCATTGGCGGAAAATGATGAGTCGCTTCAAAATGATGTCCAGAAGGAAATCGACAGGCTCATTACCCGTTTCGATGAAATGGAGACCCAGCTTATGCTGGATGGACCTTACGATGCCAGAGACGCCATCCTGGCCATGCACGCCGGCGCCGGCGGGACCGAGTCGCAGGACTGGGCACAGATGCTGATGCGCATGTTTCTGCGCTGGGCTGAACGGCGCAAATTCAAGTCCGAAGTGCTGGACGTGTCACCCGGCGATGAAGCCGGTATCAAGAGCGCCACTATCGAAATAAAGGGCAACTTCGCTTACGGCAACCTCAAATCCGAGCATGGTGTTCACAGGCTGGTGAGGCTTTCCCCCTTCGACGCCGACCATGCACGTCATACATCGTTCGCCCTCGTGGAAGTCATGCCCGTGGCCGAGGAAAAGACAGACCTGCAGATAATCCCGGATGATATCAGGATCGATACGTTCCGCTCCAGCGGCCCGGGCGGCCAGCATATGCAAAAGACCAGCAGTGCGGTTAGAATTACACACATACCCTCGGGGCTGGTTGTAAGCTGCCAGAGCGAGAGGTCTCAGCACCAGAATAAGGAGAGCGCCCTCAGGGTACTATATGCCCGTCTGCTGGAGCTGGAGATCGAAAAGAGGGTGGCGGAGAAGGCCAAGATCAAAGGCAAACGTATAGACGCCGGCTGGGGCAACCAGATACGCAGCTATGTGCTGCAGCCCTACAAAATGGTCAAAGACCACAGGACGGAATACGAGACCAGTAATACCACGGCAGTGCTGGACGGATATATAGATGATTTCATGAACGCCTACCTGCGCTCGAAAGTTGGAGAAGAAAAATGATCAGGAAAATCTCAATTATATTGATCGTTATACTGGCGATTATGATGCCGACGGCAGCCTCGGCTGACAGCGGCATTAAGCTGATAAATTCCGGCACCAAGGTGGATTTCCCCGCTTCATTGACATTTACCATCAAGGCCGAAAGCTCGGCGCAGATAACCCGTATCAGGTTGCGCTATGCAGTTCAGCAGATGACGTATACGCCCACCTTCGCAGAGGTGTGGCCCGATTTTAACCCGGATACAAGCGTCTCCACGAGTTGGACCTGGGATATGCGCACCGGCGACCTGCCGCCGGGCGCCAAGGTAAATTACTGGTGGGTCATAGAGGACAGCTCCGGTAACAAGCTGACGACTCCGCAGCAGGCCGTTTCCTTCGATGATACGAACCACAAATGGATGGAAGTCAGCGAAGATAATATATTTATCCACTGGTACCAGGGCAATACTGACTTTGCCAACAGCCTGCTCAAAGCGGCCGTCACCGCTAAAAATATGCAGGAGCACGATACCGGCGCAGTGATCGATACGCCGGTAAACCTGTATATATACGGCAGCCAACAGGACCTTCTCAGCTCCATGATATCGCACGAGGACTGGACAGGAGGAAGGGCCCGCTTTGAGTTCAACATTATATTGCTTTTCATCTCCCCCTCAGATCTGGATTGGGGGGAGAAAGCGGAAGCGCATGAGATCGGCCACCTGGTGACACATCAGATAACATCCAGTCCCTACGGCACCGGTCTGCCTCCCTGGCTGGACGAGGGGCTTGCCATGCATGCAGAGGGGGCACAAAGTGATTCGGACGCGGCTTTGTTAAAAGCCGCCATATCAGCCGGCAGCATATCCACCCTGCAATCGCTCTCAAGCCCTTTTTCCGCTGATCCACAGGAGGCTTATATTGACTATGCGCAAAGCCAGAGCGTTGTTGAGTTCCTGTTAAATAAATACGGCAATGATAATATGAACAAGTTGCTTGTCACCCTGAACAACGGCTATTCCATGGACGATGCATTGACGAAGGTATACGGATTTAATATGGATGAACTTGACTCGGCCTGGCTTAAACATATGACGCCCGCGCCAAACAACAATGAAGTGCATCGCAACATCATGCGGCTTGAACTGCCGTCAACGCCCATCACCATCGGCGTGTTCCTGGTAAACCCGCAGCAAATCGAAGTTGCCCTGGAAGCAATTTAAAACACATGGAAAAATCATATACCATGCACGATTTGCCCAGGTCAGACAGGCCGCGCGAGCGGCTGCAGAAACACGGCGCCGAAGCCCTTTCCACTGCGGAGCTGCTGGCCCTGCTCATGGGCGGCGGTACCAAGGGGCAATCAGTCCTTATGACCGCTCAAACGCTGCTCGCTAGTTTTGGTAACCTGCAAAATATTGCTTCGGCATCAATTCAAGAGCTATCCAAAGTAAAGGGCATAGGCCCGGCCAAGGCGTGCCAGGTCAAGGCGGCTTTGGAACTGGCCAAGAGAATGGATGCCCCGGATTACAAAAAGGGAACATCTATAAAATCACCCGAGGAAGCCGTGGAATCTATCAAAAGCACTCTCAAGGGCAAGAAAAAAGAGCATTTTTATCTTCTCTGCCTGGATACCAGAAACCGTGTTACCAACGTGGACCAGATCTCGATTGGAAATCTGGATAGCAGCATCGTCCACCCCCGTGAGGTGTTTAAAACAGCCATTTCATGCCTGGCATCCTCCGTTATTTTCGTGCATAACCATCCCTCCGGCGACCTCGAGCCGTCATCGGAGGACATTAATCTTACCAAACGGCTGGCTGAAGCGGGTGAACTGGTAGGTATACCCGTCCTGGACCATATCATAGTCTGCGATAAAGACTACACAAGCCTGAAATCAAGGAATTTAATTTGAGGTCAATACATGTTAACAAAACGACTTTTTAATTTACTCGGCATAGTTACCATTGCAGTTTACCTGCTGATGGCTGCATCCGGATGTACTGCATTAACGAAAGCCACCGAAAATACACCTGCGGAGCAGCTTTCGGGCCCGACCCTAAAACTGTGGGACCAGGGACCTCTAACTCTCGACCCGGCTATCTCCAGTGAGATGTCGTCCCACATTTATGTCATGCATATTTTCAGCGGCCTGGTCAGGTTCGACTCAAACCTGAAACCGGTCCCGGATATAGCCGATAACTGGTCTATCAGCGCTGACGGTAAAACCTATACCTTCTACCTGCACGAAGACGTGAAATTCCAGGATGGGAGGCCTTTGACAGCGCAGGACTTTAAGTTCTCGCTGGAAAGGGCCTGCAACCCGGCCACGGGCTCTCAAACAGCCTCTACTTATTTGAATGACATTGTAGGCGCATCAGAAATGATCAGCGGGAAAGCGGACAGTTTGAGTGGAGTAACGGTGGTCGACGACTATACCCTGAAAATCAGCATCGACGCTCCCAAAGCTTACTTCCTCTCCAAGCTTGCCTATCCAACTGCCTTTGCCGTGGAAAAGGAAAACGTGGAATCCGGCTCCAACTGGTGGAAGAAACCCATCGGCACTGGCCCCTATAAACTTACAAAATGGGATGAGGGATCATTAATACTCTTACAGCCCAATGAAGACTATTACGGCAATAAAGGCACGGTCAATGTGGCCTTTCAGCTATTATCAGGTATGCCAATGTCACTTTACGAGACGAGCAAAATAGACGTGGTGGACGTTTATAAGAACAATATCGACCGCGCCATGGATAAAGAGGGCCCTTTCTATGACCAGCTTCATGTCTACCCTGAGTTCAGTCTGCAATATATCGGGTTCAACGCCAGCAAACCTCCTTTTGATGATGTATATGTCAGGCAGGCCTTTTGCTATGCCGTGAATAAGGACCGCATTATTAGTGTTCTGCAAAAGAGCATGGTAGCCGCGGCCGGCGGCATCATACCGCCCGGCATGCCAGGCTATAACGAGGACGTTAAGGGACTGGGCTATGATCCTGTCAAGGCCAGAGAACTGCTGGCTAAATCAAAATACGGCTCGGCGGACAAACTGCCTCCCATCACAATTACCATACCGGGAGCCGGGGCCAATATAGATGATTACCTGGGTGCCATCCTGCTCGACTGGAAGCAGAACCTGGGCGTGACCGTCAACGTCAGGCTCCTGGACCCCCTCGTATTCAACTACCACCTGCTGGACGAAGGAGACGAGATATTCACCCTGGGTTGGATTGCCGACTATCCCGATCCGCAAAACTTCCTCAACACGCTGTTCTACACGGGCGGTCAATACAATAACAGCCATTATTCCAATAAGGACCTGGATGCCCTGCTGGACCGTGCAGCGGTGGAAATGGACGAAGGTAAACGCATGGCTCTTTACCAGCAGGCAGAGCAGATCGTGGTCGACCAGGCCCCGGTGCTGCCTCTCTGGTTCGGCAAAAATTATGTCCTGGTTAACCACCGGGTACATGGCTATGCCATCGATCCGCTGGGGGTGCCCCGCCTCAACCTGGTGACACTGGGACAACCTTAGCCTTTATCATAAAAGGAGACAATGAGATGGTAAATAAAAATGCGCTGGAAGCTCCCTGCGGCATTCACTGCGGCCTGTGCCCGCTGCATCTTGCCATTACAGACGAGGCCTTAAGGAAACGCCTTGCAGAGCGGCTGAATATGCCACTGGACAAGGTGGTCTGCCCGGGTTGCCGCGAGATCGATGGCTTCTGCCCCGTAATCCCGGAGCAATGCGCAACCTGGCTCTGCGTAAAGAAAAAGGGAGTGGAGTTTTGCTGCGAGTGTGCCGATTTCCCCTGCATTAAGCTTGCACCCTGCGCCGATAAAGCATCGCTTCGCCCGCATAATATAAAGGTCTACAGCCTGACGCTCAGGAAGAATAAAGGGGCTTACGAATGGAGCAAGGCCATCGAGGAAATCTATAATCTTTACTATAAGGGCGAGATGGTCGTAGGCCACGGCCCCGTGCTAAAGCAGTAATTGCCCTCTTAACCCCACAGGTCGTCCAGGCCGTCCGTCTTGCGCGTGCTATCCCCCGAGGAAGACGGGCCGAGTTCCTTATAAGAGTCCGCCGAACCATATTCCCTGACCTTAACCACTACCGGCATAGGCAGGGCATGGCCGAAGATGAGGGCCTGCTGCTTCGATTCGAGCTTGGACAGCACCGCTTTTAGCTCGCTCTTACCCGATACGCCGGTCAGCACCGTATCCACATCCTTTTCGTTATCCAGCAGGCAGGTAATCTTGGTTCCGAGCTGAGACATCACCTCTTCGTCGATGCCGCTTGGTCTCTGGTCGATAACCAGCATGGTCACGTTGTATTTGCGCATCTCACGGGCGATCTTGCCGAAGATGGTCTGTGAAGATATTTCCGGGTTGAGAAACCTGTGGGCCTCTTCAATGGTTATCACAAGCTGGTCCGGCTTTTTACTATCAGCCGAGGTGGCGATATCCACCATTTCACGATAGCGGTCATAAATACGCCTGGTCAGCAGGTTGGCCACCAGCACATAGGCCGCAATGTCGTCGTAGCCGCCGAACTGCAGGACTACGCTCTTGCCGTGGCTGATATACTCCAGAATTGTAGTGACGGTATTTTCGGGCGCGTGTGGTACCAGGAACTTGAACCGCTGCAGCATTTGGAGCCCACGCAGAAGGTTCTTCCAGGTACCCTCGGCAATATTATGCTTGCTGGCGAATTCCTTATCGCCCGAATCGAATAAATCCAGGGTTGCCTGCAGCCATTTATCATCGCCGAAGTGCCTGGCCAGCTCGTAGACAGCCTGCACCGCAAGGTCAGTGAGATTGAGCACGCTACGGAGCATCTGCATATCTTCAGGCTCGATCTCATCATAGCCAATCTTGACGACGAAGTCGGATTTTACTTTTCTGCGCTGGTCGTATTTCTCATCCAGGGAAAAGACGGCAACTTTGCCAGGGAAAAGCTGCTTCAAACCCTTAACTTTGTGATCCTTCTCGCTGGTGCCCTCCCAGCCATATTCGTTATGCATATCGAAGATCAGGCTGGTAGTCCGGCTTTTTTGCAGCATGCCGATCAATAAGAGGCGTGTAAGGAAGGTCTTGCCCGTGCCGCTCTTGCCGAAAACGCCATTGGACCGCTTGACCAACTCAACCATGTCCAGGCAGATGCGGGTCTCCATATCCAGCGGGGTTCCGACATAAAACCGCTGTTTATCCTCCTTCCCGAAAACCATCTGGACGTCGGATTGCGAGGCCAGCTCCACCCCTGCGAAGTGAGGCGGCACCGTTTTGGCAGGCTGTGGACCTTCCGTATCGCCGGCGACACCGCTGATAGTCAGCATGGGCAGAACGCTCAGTTTGCCGTAGGTGGTCGTCCCGGAGACAACCTTGGCTATTAAAGGGACGGATATATCAGGGGGCATCACCATGGCGCTGGGGTCCACCGCCTCCAGACTGATATCTGTAATCATGCCGAAAAAACGTTTCTTTTCGCCCTGTATCGCCACGTAGCGGCCCACCGTAACGTCCTCCACCGATCTGGCCGGGTCCAGCTTCACATGCACGCCCTGCGTCAAAGAACCGGAGATAACGGTGCCCAACTTTGTATTCATTTTTTCGTTTTCCGTCATGGCTACAGCCTCTTTAAAATGGAGTCCAGCCGCCTCATATCGTTGCTGAGAGTCCAGGCCAGCTCCTTGCCGGCCTTCACCAGAAATTCCTCGGGGGCAGGATAGGTAAGGCTGGCATAACGCAGGAATGCGGCGATGACCTCGTCCGGCGCAACAGTCGACCGGCTTTCTATTATCAAATTCAGAAAATTCAATGACTGTGTGAATTGCTTCACTTCAGCGGGACTGCAGGCATAGACGAAGGAATAGATCGATGCCGGAGATGGCGGCAGATACTGGTATATGGCCTTATCCTGGCTGTGCCCGACCACCAGAGCTTTGAAATCGGAGCACAGCAATTTAGCGAGCTGCGGATTGGCCTTAAAAACATCGGCCTCCGAAGTGGCCGCCTTTCCACGGGCTGCAATCCGTCTGCCCGGCTCGATACTGTGCGTGGCCGAGACATACACGATGCCGTATATCTGACAGCCTTTGCCCCTGGTCTTGACCATGCTGCCCAGCGCCGGAACATTATCGAGGTCGTAACATTCGGCCAGGAATTCCGAATTGCTGGTTTCGATTACCTCAGCGATCTTCTGTTCTACACCCATTTTACCTTCTTGCTCCTTTGCTTCAAGGACTGCTGGACTGCCAAACTGCCCTCCTGCATGACCCGGTCCACCAGGTCCCAGAACTGCTCACGATTGGCGCCTGTGACCACCGCCTGTTCGTGAGCTTCGCTCAGCGAAACCGGATAACCGAAGCCCTTATGGCACTGGTCTACTATCACTGCATGTACGAGATCGAGCAACTCCTTGTTGTCGGCTACCCAGAGCGGGACCTCCACCCTGGCTACCTCTTCGTCCAGCTTGAGATATAAAAAACATACCTGATGAACGCCGTATCTCTTATTTATTGACGACCCGCTGCTGAATACTGCTGACCTCTCGCCTTCGGACAACAACCCGGCGAAGAGCGCCCGGTCGAGCGGTCCGCCTACTACATCGCATTCCCGGCCCTCGAATTTGCCCTTGCAGTGCTTGTCGCAGTCAACAGGATCGTAAGGACATACTTGCAGCCGCAGCGCGTTTACCACATCGGTGCTGCGGGGGAAACTGATATAGCTGGCAATAACCGCCTTCTTTTTCCTGTTCAACTCGTAAAAACGATCGAACTGTTTGAGCAAACCCTCATCCAGCAACTGCTCCACGACAAAATCTTCGTAGCGCTGCCCGACCAGCCCCCACATGATTAACGAGCCGTCGACCAGCCCGACCACGGGCAAATCACTCTGATCGCCGCATACCCGGTCGACCAGGCTGCGGCATTCCTCCACCCCACGTTTGATGCCCAACAGAGGCCCCTCGATGAGGGCCTGCCTGCCGTCACTGGAGCGGATGGTCTGCATCTCATCGCCGAAGTAAAGGGTTGGCAGGCTCAATAGCTCGGCATCAGGCTTGTTGCCGTATTGCAATTCCACCAGCCCGATATTCAGCAGGAAGAGCCTCGTGGAGTGATGCCGGTCCACGTCGATGTGCGACCCATCGCTGGCCACGACCATGAAATCATCAGGACATGGCGCTGCAGCCCTGTGCAGTCTAATATCCTCTTTCAGGCCGGCCACCAGCCAGGTAGCCCTGGCACCCTCGATCTTTTTCTTTAATTTGTCCTGGTTAGTAGGTATCGATTTTAAGGTAGTCAGCGCCAGATCGAGTTTTTGGGCGTATTCAGACTGGTGCGACTTCAAATCCCCCGCCATAGCCTCGATCTGACTGTAGACCTGTGTGATATCAAGCGTCATGGTTGTTGGAATCCCTAGTATAGCACGGCATCCATAGGCTAACAATCATATCGAAATTCCCATCCTTTGCCCTGCTGTGATTACGGTGTTATCATTTAGGTAAATTAACCTCCCACTCCCCCGGAAAGAAGGCCTATCAGTATGTCTACCGGCTATGTAAATGATGAAATCTACCTTGAGCATGATACCAAGGACCATGTAGAAGGCAAAGACCGCCTGACCGCCATCAATACCATCCTGGAAAAGACCAAAATCAAAGAACAGATTGCACCGATCGCTGCACGCGCCGCAACCATAGACGAAATAGCCACCACCCATGACCGTGATTATATCCGCACACTTAAAGCCGAGATAGACGGTGGAGGAGGCTGGCTTGACCCCGATACTTACGTTTCGCCAAAGTCATGGGACGCTGCCCTCTTCGCAGCCGGCGGCTTAATGAATGCCGTCGACGGTGTGATGAATAAAAAATATGACGGCGCGTTTGCTCTGGTGAGGCCGCCCGGTCATCATGCAACCCGCCAGCACCAGATGGGGTTTTGCCTTTTCAACAACGTTGCCGTGGCGGCCAGGTTCGCTCTGGCTAACTACGATATCAAACGGGTGCTGATCGTCGATTTCGACGTCCATCATGGCAACGGCACGCAGGACTCGTTCTACACGGATTCACAGGTACTTTATTTTTCCACTCATGAATATCCCTGGTACCCGTTTACCGGCCGGGCCGATGAAACCGGCAGCAGGGGAGGGGAAGGTTACAACGTCAACGTGCCGATGGAAGCCGATTCAGGAGACCATGAGTATTTACGCGCCTTCAACGAGGTGCTGGTGCCAGTAGCCGAACGCTACGGCCCCGACCTGGTGCTGGTATCGGCGGGCTACGACGCCCACTGGAAGGACAATATCTCCAACATCAATCTGACAACCACCGGCTTTGCCCGGCTGGCCAAGATAATCAAGGGCATATCGGATAAATGCTGCCCCAACAGGCTGGCATTTACGCTGGAAGGCGGCTATGACCGCGCCACCCTGGCCTACTCAGTGGCTGCCACATTCGAGGTGCTCATGGGCCACAATGAAGTGATAGACCCCTTTGGCGAGCCTCCCATGATCTTTACATCGGGCGAGCTGGACAACCTCATCAAGATGGTGCGCCACATCCACCGGCTGCAAGACTGATCTAATTATATTTAGACCCATAAAAAAAGCGGGGCAATTGCCCCGCTTTTTATTTTCAGTAAGGTTTAAACTCAGGCTGCGGTGGGCGCCGCCTGCGGCTTGGATTTAGGCTCCGACTTGGCCAGGCCCCTGTCCCAGAGAACCAGCAACGGGCCTGCGATGCAGATGGAGTTGTAAGTGCCTGCAATCACGCCCAGCAGCATGGCCAGCATGAACTCCTTGGTGGTAGCGCCGCCGAATAGATAGATCGCCAGCACAACCAGGGTAACGGTAAGGCTGGTGTTGATACAGCGGGCTATGGTCTCATTGATGCTGGCATTGACTGTAACTGCAAAGTCCTTGCTGAAGCCCCTGCCGAAATTCTCACGGATGCGGTCGAAGACCACGATGGTGTTGTGCATGCTGTAGCCCACAACCGTCAGCATGGCCGTGATGAACATGGAATCAACCTGCATCCCCACTGCCCAACCCAAGATCGAAAAAATGCCCAGCACGATCAGCACGTCATGCAACAGCGATATTACTGCGCATGCTCCCCACCTGAAGGGGTTGGGGACCCGTCTGAAGGCCCAGGCGATGTAGAGCAGCATGAATAGGGAGGTGACTATGATGGCGATGCCCGCATTCCTGGCTACCTCTCCCGCTACCAGCGGAGTAACCGTTTGAAAGTCGCGGATGGTCACGTTATCGGTTAGGTCTTTGTTAAGGCCGCTTATCAGCCCATTTTTTTCATCCGTGTTGATTTCCCTGACACGGATGAGAAAGTCGCCGGTTCCAGTCTTCTGGATGGTCGCTTCGGAGAAACCCAGGGTCGACATCTCCTGCCGCAGCTTACCCTGGTCGACAGGTTGAGTGAATTGCAGCGTCATGGTAGTGCCGCTGCTGAAGTCAATACCCAGCTTCAGGCCGGAGACAGCCAGGGATATGATTCCGGGGATGATGATTATCAGAGAGATAAGAAAAAACCAGTTGCGTTTTCCCACTATGTCTATCATATTTTGACTCCGTAAAACCAGGGATTTTTGACGATCCTGATAACCAGCATCAGGAATATCCTGCTGATGGTGATGGCCGAGAACATGCTCAGCGCCACACCGATGAACAGCGTCAGGGCAAAGCCCTTCACCAGGAAAGCGCCGAACGTATCTCCAAACCAGTACAGGACTATACAGGCTATGAACGAATTTACGTTGCTATCTCTTATGGCTGGCCAGGCACGGCTGAACCCGGCATCTATGGCCGCGCCCAGCGTGCGTCCCGCGCGCAACTCCTCCTTCATACGCTCGAATATCAGAATATTGGCGTCCACCGCCATACCCACGGATACCACGGCGGCCGCTACACCTGCCAGCGTGAGAGTAATCGGTACCAGTTTGAAAATCGTGAGCAGCAATACGCTGTAAATGCCCAGCGCACACACTGCAACCAGGCCGGGTCCGCGATAATAAAGGAGCATGAAGAGTACTATGAGCGAGATGCCGATGGCGCCGGCGACGATGCTCTTATGGATCGAATCGCTGCCGAGTGTGGCATCCACGGTCTGTTCCTGGATGACGGTCAGAGGCACATCGAGTGAGCCGGAGTTCAACTCGATCGACAGGTCCTGCGCCTCTTTGAGGGTCAACCCCTCAATGACACCGCTGCCCTTGATCACACCGTTGACGGTGGGGTCTGAAATCATCTGGTTATCCAGGAAAATGCCCAGCGGCTTATGCAGGTTACGCTGGGTGATCTGCTCGAACAGCACTGCGCCCTCGTCATTCCACTCGAAGCCGACCTCGGGAGCATTGGTGGTAGGAGCGAGCACGACCTTGGCATTAGGCTTAAGGTAACTGCCTGTCAGTTCCTCCTGCTGCCCGTTGCTGCCGGTGGCCTTGGCTATATTCCATACAGTCAGGCCATTGGCATCCTTCACAGGTTGCCCGCTGGAATCGCTGGTGGTCTCCTTGAATTCCAGCAGGGCGACCTGGCCGATCAGCTTCTTGGCCTCATCAATGTTCTTCTCACCGGGCAGCTCTACCAGGATGCGGTCTTCACCCTGCCGCTGAATGATGGGTTCCTTAACGCCGAAGGTATTGGCGCGCCGTTCGATCTTGCTGATAACGCTGGTCATGACCTGATCGGTGGTCTGAGACGGGTCCTTCTTGGACAGGTCAGCCTGGTAGACCAGGTACGCTCCGCCCTTGAGGTCGAGGCCCAGCGTGAGCCCCTGCCGCCCGAACCTGTCACTATCCAGCGGTATTACGGTCCACAGGCCGAATATAAATAAGGCCAGGATGAATACCAGTAGCCATATGTTAGTCGTTTTCAATTATCTATTCTCCCTCCTAAGTTTCATTCACAAATTGCGGCCCGGCTTGGCTTTCCTATTCAGGCAGCACAACAGGAGCCTCTATCAAATTCTTTTCTTATGTATTTCAGCGCTTCCTCCTTAGTTCGTATCTCGCCGGCCGCCTGGGCCTCCCTGACCATAATCAGCATCTTCCCTATGGTCTTACCGGGGCTCAACTTGAACTCCTGCATCAGGTCGGTCCCGCTAATGAGCCTCACGGGCAGTATCTCGCTTTCCTGCTGATTATGGACATCAATTATATACTTGACCTGCTTAATATGCATATGCCACTCGTCCATATCCACCCGCGGCCCGGCCACGGCCAGGTAGTCCGCCAGTGCCAGGAAGATAACATCGATACCGGCGCCTTCGGTATCCCTGAAGTAGCGGTAGATCGCTTTATGCGAGGGCAGCCCCTCATGGGACATCTGCGCCGGGTGGAGGTGGTGATAGACGAGCTTTTCGATATAGCGTATCTCCCGGTTGCTGAACCTCAAACGTTCCAGTATCGTGGCAGCCATAGCTGCCCCTTCCTTGGTATGCCCCAGGAACCGGATCCGGTCGTCCTCGATGGTTTTGGTCTTCGGTTTGGCGATATCGTGCAGCAGCAGTCCCAGTTTTATCAGCGTCCTGCGCTTACTGCCGCCGGCTATTTCCTCGTTAAAATGCTCGTCGATTTCATCCGACCAGGGCACCATGGAGCGCAGCTCCCGGCTGCCGTATACCCAGTCGCTCTCCCTTAATATAAACTCCAATGCGGCAATGGCCTCGATGGAATGATCGAAAACATCCCAGTAGTGCTCTTTGGGCTGCCCCACGCCCTTCAGGCTTTCCAGCTCGGGGATTATTTTGCATAGCAATCCGAAATCGTCCAGGTAACGTATAGAGTTCCCGGCATAAGGCAGCGATAGTATCTTGAGCAACTCCTCCCTGACCTTTTCACTGGCCACTTTACGCACCAGCCTGCAGTTGCGGCGTATGGTGTCTTCCGTGATAGGCTCGATCTCGAGGTTCAGCTCCCTGGCCAGCCTGACGGCACGCATAAGCCGTGAGGGGTCCCTGTGAAAGACCATATCGCTGACCTGTCTGAGCAGGCCCTTTTTCAAGTCTTCCTCTCCGCCTGCGGGGTCCAGTAGCTTAACGTCGCCCGAGACGAAGGCTTCCAGTTCTAGCGCCATGGCATTCACCGTGAAATCCCGCCTCAGCAGGTCACGGTCAATATTATCGGCAAAGGACGTTATGTCAATCTGCCAGGACTGATCATCGCCAGCCACCACAATGCGGCCGACCTTGTTCTCTTCGTCCAGCATGACGTAGGTGCCGTCCAACAGCTCGGCAGCTTCCTGCGCAATTGCCAGGGAATCGCCGCTGACGGCTATATCCAGGTCGGTGGTATCCCGCCCAACCAGCCAGTCGCGCACAAAACCGCCTACCAGGTAGGCTTTACATTCGGGTACGGTGCATACCGGTGAAAGCTTGGTTAGGATCCCCATCAAATCCTCATCGATTTCGAACACAAGCTAAGATTATAGCCTTGCCGCTCGTAGTTGTAAAGTATTTTTACATCCTTTAAAAAGCCGTTAATGCCACAGGTCGCCAACGTATAAATAGAGCTTATGATATTCGCTATGGCGATTTTGCCGATTCAGTGCCCGAGGGGGCCGGGTAGCAGGATACCTATGATATAATTTAACCGTTATGCAGTACAAACGCATAGTCATTAAGCTGGGTACCAACCTGCTGACAGGCGGCAGCCCCCGTCTCGACAACAAGAAAATGAAGGACCTGGTACGGCAGGTTGCGGAGCTCCACCGCAAAGGCCACGAGATAATCCTGGTCTCATCCGGCGCGGTGGCGGCCGGCCGTGAAAAACTGGGGATCGCCAATAAGATTAAGGATATCCCCTTCAAGCAGGTCATGGCTTCGGTAGGACAGAACCGACTGATGCATATTTATGACGAGCTTTTTTCCACTTACGGCATCAACGTGGCACAGGCTTTGCTCACCCGGTCCGATTTAAGTGACCGCTCGCAGTATTTGAACGCCCGCAATACCCTGCTGGCCCTGATAGACCTCAAGGTGATATGCATCATCAACGAAAACGACGTGGTCTGCACCGACGAGCTGGGCGAGCTTAAATTCGGCGACAACGATAACCTGTCAGCCATGGTATCCAACCTGGTCGACGCCGACCTGCTGATACTGCTCTCTGATGTAATGGGGCTTTATTCAGCCGACCCTCAGCAGGACTCCCATGCCAGCCTTATACACGTAGTCGAGAAAATAGATGAGAAGATCGAGGAGATGGCCGGCGGCGCCGGCAGCTCGCACGGAACGGGCGGCATGGTGACCAAGCTGGAGGCAGCCAAACTGGCTACCTCATCCGGCGTCCCTGTCATTATCACGAACGGCTCGCAGCCCGACGTAATAGCCAGGGCAGCCTCGGGCAAAAGCATAGGCACTTTCTTCAAAGCCCGCAGCAGCAAGGTTGAGAGCAGGAAGCGCTGGCTGCTATCCGGCCTTTGCTGCATGGGCAGGTTGACCATTGATAATGGCGCGGTAACCGCCCTGCGCAAACAGAACCGCAGCCTGCTACCTGCCGGCATCGTGCGGGTGGAAGGCGTATTTAACCGCGGCGATGTGATAGATATCTATGAGGGTGACGACCAGGTGGGCAGCGGCATCACCAATTACAGCTCAGACGAGATGGGACGCATCAAAGGACTTCAATCGAGCGAGATAACCAATATCCTGGGCTACGAGTACGGTGACGAGGCAATTCACCGCAACAACCTGGTGCTGATTTAAACATAAGGGGAAATCAAGGGGGAATTCGATGCAGGCAGATATCAATGAACTGGTGGAAAAAGCCCGGCAGGCCAAAGCTGCGTCTAAAAAGCTGGCATTCACTCCCACTAACATAAAGAACGCTGCGCTGGCGGCCATATCTCAGGCGCTGCTGGAAAGGGAAGATGTGATCCTGCATAACAACCAGAAAGATTATAAAGAGGCCGAAGCTTCGGGCATGAGCGAAGCCATGCTCGACCGCCTGATGCTCAACTCCAGCCGTATCAAGGGCATTTCCGATGACGTGAAGATCGTTGCCGCTTTGCCCGATCCAGTGGGAGAAGTCATCGAGGAACGCACCCTGCCCAACGGCCTTCTGCTCAGCAGGAGGCGAGTGCCCCTGGGCGTGATCGGCGCCATCTACGAGAGCAGGCCCAATGTTACCGTAGATATATCGGTGCTCTGCCTCAAAGCCGGCAACGCGGTCATACTGCGCGGCGGCAAGGAGGCTTATCGCTCCAACCTGGCCCTGGCCACCACCGTCCAGGAAGCGGCTTACAAAGCGGGCATACCTGCCGGGGCCGTGCAGTTTATCGAGTCCACCGACCGGGGACTGGTCGACAATATGCTCAAGCTGAAAGAGAGTATCGACCTGATGATACCCCGCGGCGGCGCGGCGCTAATCAAATTCGTAAAGGATAACGCGGCCATGGCTGTAGTGGCGGGAGGCATAGGCGTCTGCCATGCCTACGTGGATAAGACCGCCGACATCGCTAAGGCAGTGGCCATCACCTACAATGCTAAGGTGCAGCGCCCCACCGTCTGCAATGCGCTGGACTGCGTGCTGGTGCACAAGGACATCGCCGCCGCATTCCTGCCCCTGATGGCGAAGGAATGGGATAAAGCGGGCGTCGAGATGCATTGCGACCAGCGCGCCCTGGAAATACTAAAATCCATACACGGACTAAATGTCCATCCTGCGGTGGAAGAGGACTGGGGCAAGGAGTTCCTGGCCCTGGTGGGAGCTATAAAAGTTGTCGGCTCCCTGGACGAAGCGCTGGACCACATCGACCGCTACGGCTCGGGGCATTCAGAGGCCATCATCAGCGAGGACGCGGCTTCGATCGACCGCTTCTTAAATGAGGTGGATGCCGCCTGCGTATATGCCAATGCCAGCACCCGCTTCACCGACGGCGGACAGTTCGGCATGGGCGCCGAGATAGGGATAAGCACTCAGAAGTTCCATGCACGAGGCCCCATGGCGCTACGCGAGATCACCAGCTATAAATGGTGCATCCGGGGGAACGGACAGGTCAGGCCCTAGCAACAAATACTAAACAAATACATTGACCCATTGGCTATAAATAGAAGATAGCTTCGGGTAGGGAGGACAGGATAATGCCGACGCCCCTGTGGATATTTGTATTGGGAGCCGTGGTTGTATTCTACACCTTGATACGAGATTTAGTGCGAAATATGCGGCCGTTTTTGGAATTCCTCATTCAGAACAAATCAACGATCCTTAAAATTCTCGACATTACCTTCGATATCATTTGGTTTGCGGCCTTAATCTCCGCAATATGGGTTGCGTATCATGATCCAGTTCTGAACACTACCATGGTGCTTTTAATTTGGGTATTTCTGTACGGTCTGATCGCCTCTTTACTTAGCACACTTCGTGATTTTGGGGTCGGCGGCCGTAGCCTCATATGGGGAGTTCACATTACTGTCGTACTTGGTGCAATAATTACACTAATTGTCTTCTGGTGGGGAGGATGGACACGAGATGATGCATTGCTTACCGTACAATTTGGACTGGCAACTATAGCGATCATATTCTTTGTATTTTTCGCCGCCTTAGGAATATTTTTCGGGCTGAAACGGCTGTGGCAATCACATATCCGCGGGGCGGACTAAAATCATTCATTTTGTGTTTAGAGTTTTAATCCGTCCAGTGCTGCTAAGTGCAAATAATTATTATTGAGCACTATAAAAATGCTGCCATGTTTCGAGGTAATTCTCTTCTTCCAGGCACCATTTCTCATCGTCCCAGCCAAGAAGCGGCTGGCAGATTGCCCTGATTTTAGGCAGGATGGCTTTTCCTCCGTTTTCAAGTAACAAGGCAATGCGGGTTCTCCGCAGCATCAGGTCTTCAAGGTGCACGACCGCTTCATTGTGAGCAGCAAATCGTAGTTCTGCCCACAAGGTCGCCGTGCCGGGAATTTTCTCCAGTTCACCTGTTTTTGCACCATCAATCAAGTCTTTGGCCCGGTTACCGTAGCGCCCCTGCAACCGGAGAAGGATTTCAGGTTTAAGGTCTTTTGAATTGGTGGGAACATCTTTTAATGGAGGGAAAACAGGCTGCTTTTTATCAAGGTCCGGCAACTGTCCCAGCAACGGTTGGGCGGCTTTAAGGGCGTCTAAGGCAAGCAGCCGGAAAGTGGTTAATTTTCCTCCTGTGACGGTCAGCAATCCGTCTTCCTGCCAAACAACATGGTCCCGTGACTCCTTGGACGGGTCTTTTTTCCCCGAGCCCACCACAGGACGGATTCCTGAAAATACGGCAATAATATCTTTTCGGGTGATATCCAGATGAGGGAAATAGTATTGTACATTTTCCAGCATATAATCAATCTCGTCCGGCGTGATGGAAGCTTCTATGTTCAGGTCGCCAGTATGATCAATATCCGTATCGCCGGTAATCACCCGGCCTTCCCAGGGAAACACAAAACCGGGCCGTTTGCTCGTGGGATGCGTGATCACAATACTTTCCGATACCGGTAGCCTGTCTGCAGAAAAAACCAGATGGCTTCCCCGCAGGGGCCGCATTCGTTTTGTGTTCGTCTTTCTGACACTGCCGCGCAATATATCCGCCCAGGCACCGGTAGCGTTGATCACCTGTTTAGCATACACGTCCAGTTTATTGCCCGTGGTCTTGTCTTCCAATGCCACACCGCAGACCCGGTCATTTTCCTTTAAGAGTCCGATGACCTGGCAATAGTTAACAGCAATGCCGCCTTCCTCTTCGGCTTGTTGCAAAATCCGGAGTACGAGCCGGGCATCATCAGTCAAGGATTCATAAAAAAGGAGACCGCATTCCAGGTCTAGTTCCCGGATGCCAGGGAAGCGCTTGATCATTTCCCCGATGGAATGGGTGTGTTTTCTTAATTTCCGGCTCATAATGTCATAAACAAGCAGGGCGGCCTGCACCATAACTCGCTGTAGCCAGCCCTCCCTATATATTGCCATCATCATACCGAACGGATTTACCAGGCCGGGAAGCTCTTTTAAGAGCATTTCACGCTCGCACACGGAGTGATAGGTAAGCTTAACATCCCCCTGTTTTAAGTAGCGCAAGCCGCCATGCACCAGTTGGCCGGTTCGGCTGGACGCCCCCCATGCAAAATCACGCTGTTCAACCAGCAGGGCTTTTACATTGCGGCGGACCGCTTCCCTCAAGATACCAGCGCCGGTGATGCCGCCTCCGATAATTATCAGATCCCAGTTTTCTGTTTTTATTTTCCTGAAAATTTCTTCTATGTTCTGCTGCATTGTCCTAGATTACGTTTTTAAATTCTTCAAGTTTTTCCTGGATCAATCCGGTTAAAAACTCCCTCTCGCTCTCAATGTTCCACGTGGCCATGCGAAAAATACCTACCGCCAGCATCCAGTTCTGGAGGCTTTCACCGGTAATTCCCAGCTGGGACGTCACATTGGCGCGGTAACGCTTTTCAAAGGCTTTACGAAATATGGGAATAATTATTCTAAGCAGGATGCTGGTTCCCGGTGCGGTTTCCGCCATGGAAAGCATTAAGGACGTCATGGCGATATCAGCAGCAGGCACACCCTTGACGGCTTCGGACCAGTCAATAACCTGGTAGCCATTTTCATTGAGCATAATGTTGCCGGGCTGAAAATCCATATGGCAGATTTTGTTGCCGGACGGCAACTGATCCAGGTAGCGTTTCAGGATTTCAGATTGCTCCGGCCGGATGGTCCCGTCAGGAAGCAGGCGGCTCAAGCGCAATGCCTCCTCTTTTATATCGGGCAGCTCCGGGGCTTCCCGGTTTAATAAATCCTGATGTACCGTCGACATAAATTGCGCCCCCGAATTCAGGTTCAAAGGGTTCCCCAGTTTGGCCTTCATCAGGTCTTGCTCGCCGGCCCATTCAAAGATTATTCCTCGCTGCCCTTCAACCTCCACAATTTCCAACGCCCGGGGCGATGGGACGCCCGCTTTCGTAATAATTTGGCAGCGCCGGAATTCATCGTCCACCTTCCAGTCCGGCACGGTTTTGTGCAATAGCTTGAGCACCCGTTTATCTTTTGAAACATATACGTGGGAAACGCGACCTTCCGCCAGTGGCGTCATATCTTGCAGATTCATATATTCCTCCTCAATTCGGCAGGTGGTTGACTATTGCGCTTGCCAATATGTCTTTAAAATTCCACACTATCACCGAATAGTGATGTCTTTAACTGTTTTTCATGGCAAGCGAACTTAAAATCCTTTGCTTTTTGTATTTAGAGCTTTAACCCGTCCAGGGCTTTTTTCTGCTCTAAAAAGAGTTGTTTGATGCCCTTATCGGCCAGTGCTATCAGCCCGTCCACGGTCTCCTTGGAGAAGGGCTTGCCTTCTGCGGTGCCCTGCAATTCAACGAAGTCGCCTTTATCGGTCATCACCACATTGAAGTCCACGCCTGCGCGGAAGTCCTCGTCGTAGCACAGGTCCAGCATTTTCACCCTGTCGACCACGCCTACGCTGATGGCCGCCACCGGACATTTAAACGGCATGACCTTGTAAACCCCCTGCTTCCTCAGTTTGGCTATAGCCTGGAAAAGCGCTACGTAAGCGCCTGTTATGCTGGCAGTGCGCGTGCCGCCGTCGGCCTGTAATACGTCGCAGTCCACCGTGAAAGTCCTCTCACCCAGGGCATCCGTATCCACGGAAGCGCGCAGGCTCCTGCCGATCAATCTCTGAATCTCCTGAGCGCGTCCCCCCTGTCGGTCCGGGTTGCGTGCGCTGCGGGTATGTGTGGCCCTGGGCAACATGCCATACTCGGCAGTGACCCACCCTGTCCCCTTGCCCTTGAGGAATGGCGGTACCCGGTCCTCCACGCTCACAGCGCATACCACACGCGTATTGCCCATCTGGATCAGCGCAGAGCCCTCGGGATAGTCCTGGTATCCCAGTGTTATTTTTACAGGTCTGAGCTCATCATTGCCTCGCCCGTCTATTCTAGCCATTTAAATACCTTCCTTATCGATTCAGGCGCAAGTATAACACTTTATCCCTCTCCCCCGCCCCTCTCCTGTGGAGAGGGGGTTATATTTATAAGAGGGGCTAAAGCCCCTCTTCAACGCCCTCTACCCGTACGAGTTCACCATGGGAAAAACATGCTCCACATCGTTAACCACGCATCGGGGATGGAATTTTAATAAATATGCTATCCTTTTAAATTAATCATGCCTGATGTAAATATCTGGGCGCTGGCCGGGACGGGACTGGTAGCCGGGACGCTGGGCTCCATGCTGGGCGTGGGCGGCGGCATCATGATGGTGCCCATACTCACGCTATGGATGGGCATACCCATCCAGTATGCCATCGGCAGCAGCCTGGTCTCGATCGTCATCAACGCCTGCACCGCCACCAGCGTATATATCGACAACCATGTAACCAACCTCAAGCTGGGACTGTTGATGTCCACTACCCTGATACCCGGGGCCGTGGCCGGCGCTTTCCTGGCCTCCAGGCTCTCATCTCCCGTATTAAGCTTATTGTTCGGCCTCCTCATGTTTTACGTCTGCTATACGCTCATACCCAGGAAACCACGACGCCTGAGCCCTGAGCAAATCGAGGCCGCCAAAGACCCGCATGAAAAGGTGCATGCGCCGCACGCCTGGTTGGATGGCAACTACTACGATCCGGCCGTTAAGCAGGAGATCAGCTATCAGACGCACCGACCTGTGACCGGCATGGTGACCGGGTTTTTCGGTGGCGTTATATCCAGCCTGCTGGGAGTGGGCGGAGGGATTATCAATGTACCTGTCATGAACCTGCTGATGAAGGTGCCCGTCAAGGCTGCCATCGCCACCAGCAGCCTGCTGCTGGCCTTTACAACCATGACCGGCTCACTGATCTACGCTTATAACGGCTACGTGATGCCCTATATCATCGCGCCGCTCATCCCGGGCATCTTTTTAGGGGCCCAACTGGGCACCCGCATCGCCCGGCGTGTGCAGAGCGCCGCCCTGATATGGATATTTATTGCTTTCCTTCTCGTGACGTCAGGACTAATGATACTGCGGGCATTGAATATATTCTGAGATAATTGATTATGCAAACAACAACTAATCCGCAAGCAAAGCTGCAATCGCTGAACAAGCGTATCAGCCTGGCGCTACGCATCGGTATAGGGATCGGACTGGCGCTGGTGCTGGCAGGCATAGTGATATCCGTTATCATCAACACCCCTCATATGTCCGGCCTAACCCCACTCTCCTCGCTGGTCCCCGACCTCCTGAAGCTCAGCCCGGCCGCCTTCGTCACGGCCGGACTCATCATCATCCTGCTGCTGCCTGCGGTCATACTTATAACATCGTTTGCGCATTTCATTGCAACCCGCGAAAAGCAGCCGCTCATCGTGTGCGTGATACTGATTTTGATGCTGGCGGCCAGCTATGTTTTGCTATTGAAATAAATTGACCCTGCCTGAAGCCTGTGTTATCATTCGGAATAGATGTCACCTCTGGCAGAAATCAACACCGAAATAGAACGCTGTCCTAAATGTGAGTTATCCCGGCACCGCACCAAGGCTGTGCCCGGTGAAGGCCCGGAGAATGCGGGGTTGCTGTTCATAGGCGAAGCGCCGGGCTGGTATGAAGACCAGTCGGGCAGGCCCTTTGTCGGCCCTGCCGGCCAGTACCTCGACCAGCTTATAGGCATGATCG